>JAISOP010000062.1 GCA_031275525.1 Tannerella sp. | reverse complement strand
CCGGAACAGCGCTACGACGGGTCAAGTCCGCAACGTCACGCCAAGAGGCTTTTGAGACAGCCTCCTTGAGACAGCCTCTTGGAAAGCTCAAGTCCGGACTTGGAAAGTTCAAGGAGGGTGTGTCAAAAAGTATCGCTCCTTGTATCAAAGGGGGCGGCATTTTCGACACACCCCCTTCAAAATAGTCTTCTTTCGCTTAGGAACTGTCGGGAAAGAAACCGGCCATTTCCGGGTCTGTTTTTCGCCGTCCTTCAGCCCGAAAAGGATTACATACCCCGGTATGCGCACCTTTTCGGGCTTGGTAAGGCAACAAACATTTCCCGTCCGTTGGGTCGGTTGATGGTTTAACGGTTCCTTGATCAGTATTGCGGATTCTGTTCGATCAGGTTGTTACTGTTCATGGCCTGTTCGGGAATGGGGTAGCGGTTGAAATGGGGCTTGTTGTCGGCCGGTTTGTCCCACCAGGACTCGGTGACGAACTTGTCCCAGCGGACCAGGTCGGTGCGACGGCGTCCCTCGCCGATGAACTCTATCAGCCATTCGTCCAGCATACGCCACCCGTCGAGGTTGGCGGCGGTCACCGGGTCCGGGTCCGCATCGGCAAAATAGCGTTTGCGCACCTGATTGATAAGACCGGCAGCCGCCTCTTTGTCGCCCGCCCGCAGCTTACATTCGGCTAGCATATAATAAACTTCGGCCAGGCGTATAACGGGAATATCGGGATTGCCCCTCAGCGTTTTATCCGATGTCCACGGGATGGGTGAAAATTTGGCTAAGCGAACGCCGGAATTTTCTTCCCCCCATCGGGCGCCTTCATTTCCATGATCGGCTTCGGCGCCGTCCTGCGGTACGATACGGGCGATCTGGTCAACGATCACCAGCGTGTCCGTGGGCTTGACTTGGCGGTTGCCGCCGTGACATACATAACCGGTCACCGGATTCACCATCTTGCCGTAATAGAACATGCCGCGCCACTTTCCATCTCCTTCATAGGCACGGATTTGCTTGCGCACATCCAGGTCATGGAACTTGCCGAAGGGACTGCCGAGCCGGTAGGTTCCCTTTGCACTGGGACGGCTGCTGCCGTAGAGATAGGATTTGCCTTCGACATCAAGCGTCGGGACCAGGCAATAGCCGTTATTGCGGTTGCCGACATCGCCGTTATCCCAATATTCTCCCATGCCGTAATGGTTGGAGTGGGGGCCTACGCTGCGCTCGCTTTGGGCGTTCTGGCTGGGTACCGACCAGATGATCTCGGTCGAACGGTCGTTGTCGAAGCCGAAGATGTCCGTCCAGTTGTCCTCAAGCGCGTATGCGCCATAATTGCCGTCGAGGATATCCTGGCAGATGGCGGCACAGTCGGCAAATTTATCCAGGCGGACGTATGGCCCGGCGTTGAAATAGAGGCGCGCCAGCATGACGGCGGCTGCCGCCTGGTTGATACTCCCGGTTTCCTGGGCGCCGGCTACGGTCTTTTTCGGCAGCTTGGGGAGGGCTTCCTTCAGGAGTCCTTCGATGAAGGCGAACGTTTCCTCGTCGGTCGAGCGGGGCAGCATATCCCCCTTGTTGCTTTCGTAGAGCGGCACGCCGCCAAAGAGGTCAAGCCCGTGCAGGTAGAAGAACGCAGCCAGGCTCTGAAGCTGCATCAGCACGGCGTCGCGGCTGCCGTCGGGGAAGCCGAGCGCGTCGAAATCTACATACTCGTCGATGTCGTCCTTTGCGCTCCACGTCTGGGCTACGCCCATCGAGAAGGCCGTCCAGGCGTCGTTTACGCCGGACATGGTGGGCGTAAATTCGTGGTGATAGTTACGCAGGAAATCGCCGCCGTCGTACCAGTCGTTATAGCGCGAGGGTACGAGCATTTCGTCGGTGGTAAACTCCTGGAGGCGCACCAGGTGCGAATGCGCCTGCTGGTCGGCCATTGCCCACGCCCAGTGTGTGAACGGACGCCCCATGCGCTGGTAAACCTTGGTCTGGGTGTCGAAGAAGAGTTCGGGAGTGGACTGCGAATAATATTCCGGCTCGACGCTGCAAGCCTGGTACATGGCGGAGATCACAACAAGGGTGATGGCCGCAAGGATGATTTTATATCTTTTCATTTGTCGATGCATTTAAAAATTCATTTGAATCCCGAGCGTAAACGTGCGGGTTTGCGGATAAATAGCGCTTGCTTTCTCGATACCTGCGTCCCATCCGGTGATGTCCACGCCCGACGGGTTAAGCCCCGGGTAGCCGGTGAAGGTAAAGACGTCGTTACCGGTGACGTAGAGTTTGACGTTTTCGAGCAGCGAGGTATATTTCTTCATCGGCAGGGTGTAGCCCAGCGTGAAGTTCTGTATCTTGAGGAACGTGCCGTCGTAGAGGAAATAATCGCAGGGCTGCGGGCGCCCGATGATGTTATCGTTCTTGCGGATGGCGTCGTAGAGCATATTGCCCTGCGCCACGTTTTTCAGCCCGTAGAGGATTTCCACGCCGTTGTAGATGTCGTAGTCGATCCAGCTGGTGAGGGTGAGGTCGAACGACCAGTTTTTGTACGACAGGTTGTGCGTCCACCCGGCCGTGAGCTGGGGCATGTAATTGCCCTGGTAAACGCGGTCGTCCACCGTGCCGTTGTCGCCGTTGATGATCTCCCCGTCCTTGTTATATATCTGGATATGTCCTTCGTCGCTTATGCCGGCGTATTTATAGAGGAAGAAACTGCCCACGGTGGCGCCTTCTTCGATGCGGTGGGCGTATTGCACCCAGTTGTTCACGTACTCTCCGTTGATATAGGTCTGGTTTCCCCAGAGCGAACCGATCACGGTGTTGTTGTGGCTCAGGTTGAGCGACGTACTGTAACGCCAGTCTTTGGAGCGTACGATGTCGGCGCCGATCTCAAACTCCCATCCGCTGTTTTCCATCGTACCGATGTTCTTGTACATCGTCGATTCGGTGTTGGGCGGCTGCGGCACCTGGACGCTGTATATCAGCCCTTCGATCTGTCGGCTGTAGAGGTCGAATTTCCCATACAGGCGGTTGTCGAAGAGCGAATAGTCAAGGCCGACGTTCCACTCGTGCTTTTCTTCCCATCCGAGCATGTCGTTGATGTTCTTCGTCACGCCATACGAGTAGGCCCATTCGCCGTTGGGCAGCAGCCAGCGGGTGTCCGAGCCATACATCTTGGCGGCATAATCGGCCGAGAAGCCCTCGTTGCCGGTCACCCCATAGGCGAGGCGCAGCTTGAGGTCGTTCACCAAACGGAGGTCCTTCATAAAACCTTCATTGGAAAGACGCCACCCGGCAGAGGCAGACCAGAACGTGCCCCAGCGGTTTTTGGCGGCAAACTTGCTCGACCCTTCGTGACGAAGGGAAACGGTCGCCATGTAGGTATCCTGGTAAGAATAGTTGGCGCGGGCAAAATAGGCCAGCAGCCGCTGCGTGATTTCCTTGGACGACGCCATTTCGGCCAGGCCTTCTTTCAACCGGGCGCCTTCCCCGATGTTCCAAAACTTAACCAGGTCGTTGGTAAAGTGTCCGTTCTTGGCTTCAAACTTCTCGCCGTTTTGTTCGAAGTAGCTATATCCCGCCACTGCGTTGACGCTGTGTTTGCCGAAATCCCGGATATAGGAGAAATAACCGTCGGTGTTGAGCAGTTCGGTTTTGTCGAAATACAACTCCGCCCAGCCTTTGCGTCCGGTTCTTATCTCCTCGCGCGAGAACATGGAGCGGTAGAAATGCTTTTCCCACTGGCGGTTTTCATATCCTATGGTCTGGCGATAGGAAAGTCCCTCCACAGGCAGGATATTCAGTTTAAGCGTCACATCGGGACGGAACCATTTATCCAGCCCTTCGTCGGTTTTGAGCGCCGCTTCGCCGATCTCGTTCATTTCCGTATTGTCGCCGTCCGTCCAGATGTTGTATCCCGTCTGGCTGTCGGGGTCATACACGGTTTGCGTCGGGTTGGCGCGCATGATCCCTTCGATCGAAGGCTTGTTCTGGTCGCGTTTCGCCTGGCGGTAACTGATATGGGCATTGACATCCAGCCATCCGTCGAGGAGTTTGAAATCCGTATTGATACGTCCGGAATAATCCTCGCGCGCATCGCCCTGTAAGATGCCGCGGTTGTCGTCATACATCATCGTGGCGTAAATACGGGCATTATCGGCCCCACCCTGGATCGTCACCACGTGACGGTTCGAAAGCGGCTGGTCGTTCAACGCCTCATCCCACCAGTCGGTATCGTGCCCGTAGTCGTTTTTAGCGCCTCCGTAGGTAGCGATGTAATCCTTCGCATTCAGCATGTCGGGTTTACCGAAAGGCTGTTTCAGGGCCAGTTCTCCCGTATAACTCACCTTTAAGGCGTTAGAGGTGGCCTGTTTGGTGGTGATCAGGATCACGCCGCCCGTGGCACGCGTACCGTAGATGGCTCCGGCAGAGGCGTCTTTGAGTACGTCAATAGACTGGATGTCTTCCTGGACGATGGTACGGATGTCGCCTCCGGGCATTCCGTCAATCACAATCAGGGGCGCGCGCGAAGTGTTGATAGACGCCATACCGCGCAGCTGAAAGGTGTTACCGGAATTGGGGCTGGTGGTTCCCGACATCACCAGGCCGCCCACTTTACCCTGCAAGGCGGTAGCGATGGACGATCCGCCTACGCCCTGCGGCAGGTCGCGTGCGGAAAGCGAGGTGATGGAACTGGTGACCTGCCTCTTTTGCATCGTGCCATAGCCTATGACCACGACCTCGCTCAACACCCGGCTGTCTTCCTCCATGACGAGGTCAACCGTTTTCCGGCCGTTTACTTCAACTTCCTGTGTAACATATCCCAGATAGGAGATTACCAGGGTGGCTCCGGACGATACCTTCAGTTCGAACCTGCCGTCGATGTCGGCAACCGTGCCATTGGTCGTGCCTTTTTCGACGATGCTTGCCCCCGACAGCGGGTCGCCCGCATGATCCGTAACTGTTCCCGTAACGGGAACGTTCTGCTGCGCAAAAAGCGTCAGCGAAACCATACACACACATGCGACAAGCGCTGCCTTTCGCCATGTGTGCCTCTTCATTGATTTAAATAGATTCATATAACATTTTTTTTGGTTGATAAAAATGGGTAAGATG
>JAISOP010000027.1 GCA_031275525.1 Tannerella sp. | reverse complement strand
ATAGCCATAATCACAATGTAATTTGATTACTTTATCAAAATACTGACGTTGTTTCTTTGTGTGTAAATACATTCTTAACTCTTTTAGAGAGTCAACTTTTTCTAGGGTAAGACAGTTTTATCGCCTTTTTTAAGGCCTTGATACCGCCTTCCAGTGAAAGATACTCGAACCTCGGGATACCTCTTCGATTATTTGTTCTTTAAAACAAATACTGTACCGATTGTACGTCTTTACCCTTTTTGTCATATCTCTTTACTCCTTTTCTCTGTATAGCTATTTCAGGACATGACAAATCATTCTCAATTTTCAATTCTCCATTCTCAATTCTTAGCCTCCTCCCGTCCTTGACGCGGGATTCTTTTGTGTGTCTGCACTTTGGTTAAAAATTGGATATTCAAAATCAAGCAACGGATATTCGTTACCTTTGCATCCGGATTTTTAAAACGGAAGACGAGAATGAAAACGAAGATATGCCTTTTGATCATGATATGGAGTGCGGTTTGTATTTCCTCGTGCACGAACACGACCCGGTCGTACGCGGAAATGAAACGGGATGAGCAAAGAGCAATTGACCGCCTGATTGCTACCGAAGGGTTTGAGATACTGAATAAATATCCGGCGGACGGCGTTTTTGGCGAAAAGCAATTTGTGGCGCTGGATAACGGCGTTTACCTGAATGTGATTGATTCCGGAAACGGAAACCGGGCGAAACTTTACAGCACAACAATCCTGATGCGTTGCAGCGGACGGTTTATCTTTGACGCGGATACCGGTTCGTTTTCCCTCTTCACCAACAGCAATCTCCCCATCGAATTTATCTACGGCTATGCTTCGAATGTCATTTCCCAGGCCTCCTCGTCGCTCAGCTATTCGGCCGAATGGTATTTTTTAAGCCTGGGCGTGCAATCCGTACTGGAATATGTGGGCGAAAACGCCGAGGTTAAACTGATTGTTCCCTTTGAACATGGCAGTTCGTATCAGACTACAAACGACCTCGGCGCACCGCTTTATTATGACCGAATAAAATTTACCTTCTACTAAAGATTCAATTATTCAAAGATTCAAGAAACGAGCCTTTTGAATGATTGAATCTTTGAATGGTTTATTTCTTGACAACTCCTTTGAACAGTTCATGCCGACGTTTTGTGGCGTTGGTTTTGCTGCTACCAATCATTTTCTTCCGAAATCGGCCGGTATTTCGCCCCAAGCCCGGGTATCCCATTTGAGGATTTGCGTTTCAAAGGTATTTTCCCTGAGCCATTGCTCGGCGCGTGCAATCAGACGGAAGATGGGGAGATTGGCTGTTGTCTGTGTGAGTCGGGTGCGGCAGGTCTTCATGCGCACCCACAGGAGGGCATTCCGGCTGTCGGAATACAACGGCAAGGAGAGATGGTCCCGTTTCATCAACGCCAACCCGTGTACCAAGGCCAGAAATTCCCCGATATTGTTTGTCCCCTGCCTGAGCGGTCCTACATGAAACCATTCCTTCCCGGTTGCCACGTGGACGCCCCGGTATTCCATGTCACCCGGATTTCCGCTACACGCCGCATCAACGGCCAAACTTTCCCGGATGAACGGGGCGGAAGGAACCTGCCGGAGGGAATGCAGGGACGGCTTCGTGAGTTCCCCGGAAGGCGGCCGACCGGCTTCCCAGGCTTCGCGAGCAGCTTCGCCGGTGTCGAAAGACTTGTATCTGGCTCCCGGATAGCCTGCTACCTGTAACTTGCAATCTTCCCAGGACGTATAGATGCCCGGCCGGACTCCCACCCAAACCACGTAAAACCGTTTCTTTGCCATTGTATTGTTTTCCCGCAAAAGTAATCACAATATCCATCCCGCACAAAACATAAATATTCCCAAAAAATACCCGGGCCGATTGCCGAAACGCAGAATCCTTTTACTTTTGCCGGCGAATATCAAACATCCATACTATATTGATAAATAAGAAATGATGAAACAAACCTCTTTTTTTCGCGGAATAGACGGAAAAAACTACTTGTTCCCGTTTATTCTTATAACCTCCCTGTTTGCTTTATGGGGATTTGCTAACGACCTCACGAACCCGATGGTTGCTGCGTTTAAGAATATCCTGCTGATTTCGAACTTTGAAAGTTCGCTGGTACAGTTTGCTTTCTACAGCGGATACTGTTTTATGGCGATTCCTGCGGCGCTGTTTATCCGGAAATATAATTATAAGAAAGGAATACTCCTCGGACTCGGATTATATGCTGCCGGATGCTTTTTGTTTATTCCCGCCGGTAATACCATGCTTTTCGGGGTCTTTCTGGTCGCTTATTTTGTGATGACCTGCGGATTGGCGTTTCTCGAAACCACCTCGAATCCGTATATCTTATCCTTAGGCCCCGGGGAAAGCGCTACACGGCGCCTTAATTTTGCCCAGGCGTTTAACCCGATCGGTTCTCTGACGGGCATGTTGATAGCCAAGGAATTTATCCTTGCCAAATTGGAAGGTGGGAGAAGAGCCGTATTTGAAACGCTGGAAAAAGTGGACCCCGACAAGTTTAACGAACTATTACAGGGAAGTGGGGAAGAAATCCGGCAACTGGCCATGAAGGATCCTGATATGCCGGATCAACTGTTGACAAAAAACGAAGAAGGCGTACGGCAAGCGTTGCAAAGCGCTTCCCCCGGCCAATTTGAAGCGTTACAACGGGCCGAACTTGATATTGTCAGCCTGCCCTATCTGTTGCTTGGAGGAGTGGTATTTTGCTTCCTCATCCTCTTTCTTGTATCCAAACTGCCCACGATCGTTTCGGCCGACGCCGGCGTTTACACGGTCAAGCAAACGGTGAAAAACCTGTTGAGAAACAAACGTTATGTGTTTTCGGTCGTGGCACAGGCCTTTTACGTTGGCGTACAGATTATGGTCTGGACCTTTATCATTCAATATGCCGAACTCGAACTGGGGATGTCGAAAGCCACGGCGCAGGGCTACAATATGATTGCAATGGGCATGTTTGTGACGAGCCGTTTCATCTGTACGTTCCTGTTGAAATACTTCCGGCCGAGTATCCTGCTGACCACGCTCGCGGTCGGCGGTATAGCCTGTACCTTAGGCGCAATCTTGATTCACGGGCCGGTCGGATTATATTCGCTGGTTGCCATATCGGCGTGTATGTCGCTGATGTTCCCCACCATCTACGGTATTGCGTTAAAGGGAATGGGCGACGAAGCCAAATTAGCTTCGGCAGGATTGATCCTGGCCATTGGCGGCGGTTGCGTGATGCCTCCCTTGCAGGGATTGCTGATTGACGAAGCCAACTGGTTCGGCAGCTGGTTAACGCCCGTACGCGTCTCCTTCGTCTTGCCGCTGATCTGCTTCATCGTCATTGCCTCCTTCGGACGCTGGGCCGGCAAAGAACCCCAGGACAGGAATTGAGAATTAGTGGTTAGCGGTTAGTGGTTAGTGGTTAGTCCACTAATAAATTATACAGCCCGCCGGAAATAACATTACGTTACTCCGGCGGGCTGTATTGTATTATTAGGGGATTAACCACTAACCACTAACCACTAACCACTAACCACTAACCACTAACCGCTAACCACTAATTCTCAATTCCTGGAAGTTCTCCTGTATCGGATGAGCAGTGAGCCGGGCGCATCGGGTATTCGCAGGTCAATACCGTCTTTCAATTCGCGGCCCGTTTTTCTTTCGCGAGTCTGCCGGTCTTCGTCATACAGTTCATACGTTTGCTGATCCTTTACGCCGGACAGGCGGACGCGGATCGACTCCTGCGCACAGTCTTTGCGGCGGAAGGCAAGCACAATCCCGTCGCCCTGCTCCGGGCGATCCAGTTGGTAGGCCAGCCAGACATCGTCGTTCGTATAATTCAGGGACGAGGTCAGCGGATAGTAATCGCCGTAAAAATAGGGCCTAAGTTCCTTGTAGTCGCGGATGGTTTTCCGGATGTCGGCCAGCGGGCGTCCGGAGAGTCCGGTAATCATGGCGGCCAGCAGTCCGGAGCGGAAATTGTAGTTGTCGGCGCTGGAAGGGCCTGTACCGTGAATGGGCAGGTAGAAGTTCAGCCCGTAGGTATGACACTGATACCCATTCGGTTCGCCATATTGATAATCCGTCCGCCAGAGCGGTGCGCTCCGCGAAGTCGTTTCGAGGTCAAGCCGCCGTCCGCCGCTGGCACAGTTGTCGATCAACAGTTCCGGAAAACGTACCAGCAGGCTGTCCCAATAAGCATACAATCCTTCGATATACCTGATTTCAGCCATCCCGATACGTCCGGGCCGATCCTTGGCCTGCCAGTAGGGATAGGGGTCAAAGTTGAAATCCTGCCGGTAGTAATCAACACCTTCGCGCCGGAGGAAGTCCGAGATATAATCGGTCAGCCAGAGGCGGGCCTGCGGATTGCCGAGGTCAAAGAGGCGGTTGTTTTCGCCGGGTATCCGGACCAGCCATTCGGGATGCTCGCGGTCAAACTCCGTGCCCGGCATGACGCGCTCCGGCTCAAACCATACCATGAACTTGGCGCCCACCTGGTGGGCGGCATCCGCCAAGGGACGCAGCCCGTTGGGGAAACGCTCCCGGTCGGGCGTCCAGTTACCCACGTTCTGCCACCAGGCGCCGTTCTCCCGCTTCCAGCCGCATCCTTCGTACCACCCGGCATCGAGCCAGAAGACCTCCGGCAGGATGTCAAAA
The DNA here is from genome assembly GCA_031275525.1 of Tannerella sp. Classification (GTDB taxonomy): domain Bacteria; phylum Bacteroidota; class Bacteroidia; order Bacteroidales; family Tannerellaceae; genus Tannerella. Next base: position 2,638 of record JAISOP010000027.1, on the reverse strand, counting down.
TACTGTTTCTGTTTGATGGCCGCCACCGCCCAGTCTGCCGTCAGGCACTCAAACTCGTTGCACGGTGCAGGGTTCTGGTGGTCGAAATTCGTAGCCAGGGGATATTCGGCCAAACGGCCGTTGATCCGGCGGGAATGATGCGCCAGCACAAAACGGCGGAATTGGTTGTGGCCGGTCATCCGGTCGGCGCCGTTCCAGAAAAGCAAACAGATACGGGGCGTACGAATGGATTCCTCCGGCTCGAGCGACAGCTGCATCCGCTCCATCCCGGCGGCCAGGTGAAGGCTCCGGTCGGCAGGACGCGACACCTCGGCAGACCATTTGCCCGTCCAGCCCACGGCCACCACCACGCCGGCCTGCCCCGAGGTCTCGACATTGAAGAAGGGCAACGCCTTGCCATCCGACGAGCGTCCGGCGGAAGGCGTCAGGCGTACCTCTTCGCCGGTCGCCAGGCTCCGGTCCAGCGGCTCAAAGTCGTCGCGCCGGGCATCGCTGCCGCGCGAGTGATGCAGCACCAGATCGCCCGGCGTCACGGCAAACGACAGGTCAATCGCTTTCGCCTCCTCAATCAGCGGCGTGTTATTTCCCGACGTATTTTCAAAATACAGTACCCATTCGACCGCCGGAAAATCCTTGAACGCCGTCACCTCGCATTTCACCGCCAGCCCGCTCCGGGGATCGGTGTAGGTAAACAAATACATCTCCTTCTCCGCCGTGACGCTCAACGTCCGGCTCCCATAGCGCCAGCCGGTGATCAAACGGTCGGATGTTTTCCCGTCGTAAATAAACGAAAACGGCGGTTTTTTCCCCGCGGCAAACTGCTGTTTCACCCATTTCACGGGATCCGGCACGCTTTTCCCTACCAGGGATGCGCGACCCTGCGCAAACACGGTTCCGCTCAAGAACCATGCGCATACTACGAAATAAATTATCTTTTTCATTGTGATTATAATTAGTTTACCCGTGTAACGGGGTTCCGGAGAAAAACCCCTAACGGCGTTTCTCAACCCCCCAATAACCAGGGCTTGCGGCGCAGGCAAAAGCGGAGTTTGCGTACCCTCCCCCCTCCATCGTCCGGTAAAGGAATCTATTACGGGTTCGTTCCGCAAAGACAGACACCACGCCAAGAGGCTTTTGAGACAGCCTCGTTTTCGCCGGAACATATCTATTTTCACCGGAGAACATGTTTTCTTTCGCTCCGCCGAAAAAGAAGAATTGGTCCGCGAAGGCACGCGAATATCCGCGAATTATTTTATTCGCGTGCCTCCGCGGACCTTTCTCTTTTTTCTGCGGAGCGTAGCGTAGCGTTGATTCAAAAATTCTCATACATAGCGTTTGTAATCCACGGACAAAAAACATAAAAAATCATAAATTCAACCGTTTTCTTTCATACGGTAAAATCATTCGTTTATATTTGCGGCGAATTTTCATGCACTTTGTTGGGAAACCCCAGACGGTTGGTATAAAACTTGGGACCGTTGGGACGGTTGCACCGAAACTCGGGACAGTTGAACCTAAACTCGGGACGGTTGAACCAAAACTTGGGACAGTTGAACCAAAACTCGGGACGGTTGAATCAAAACTTGGGACGGTTGAACCAAAATTAGTTCGGTTGAACCAAAACTTGGTTCAATTGAACCAAAACTTGGGACAGTTGAACCAAAACTTGGGACAGTTGAATCAAAACTCGGGACGGTTGAACCAAAACTTGGGACAGTTGGTTTAAAATCCCGGAGGGCCACCCGGAAGCGTTCCATCGCAGTGCAAAAAGGAAATTCAAGGAGTGTTTGTTTTTTTAGTATTAATTCTAAATGTGAATGATTATGGAAGGAAAAATTGTTATTCCTCTTTCTATCAGCGGATTCACGGAGTTCATCAAACTCGCTTACGGTACGGCGGAACAGCATCTGACCGATTACAGCATTGACTCCGCCGAATTCGCGAAAGTAACGCCTTTGTTCAATGAGTTCACCCACTTGGAAGGAGTGTGCAGCGATCCTTTGACGGCCTCCAAGATCAACCGTGCGGCACGCAATGCCGCACGGGAAAAGCTGGAGACGCAGTGGCGTGCTTTTTTGAACAAGGAAATTCGCCTCAACGAAGCCATCAGCACGACCGATAAGGCCGTTTTCGGTATCGTTCCGCGCGATGAAACGCCCACCCGTGCCGAAGCGCCGAAAGAGATGGGGCAGGTCACGGCTGTACGTACGGGCGAATGCCAGTACGATATCATTGTCGAAGAAGTCGTTACCGGTAAAAAGAAGCGCCCGGACGATGCCACGGGCAGCAATCTTTACTCGGTCGTCGCCGAAAGGGAGGCGCCGGCGCCTCTCCGGAGTGAGTTTCATTACGAAGGCTTTTCGTCCACCTGCCATCACAAGGTGGTCTTCGCGGAAAAAGACCTCGCCCGGCGTGCCTGGGTCTTCTCCCGTTACTCCAACCAGCACGGGCAGGAAGGACCCAATGGACCCCTGCTGTCCTTTATTATCAGCTGACAAAGGCAGCAAAAATTCAATGATTCAATGATTCAAAAGGCTCGTTCTTTTTGAATCATTGAATTTTTTGTCTGAACGGTGATTTTTGTGATTTTTGTGATTGGAATGATATTCAAATAACAGATGTGACCGACGCTCCGCCC
>JAISOP010000016.1 GCA_031275525.1 Tannerella sp. | reverse complement strand
ATGAGAATGGAGAATTGAGAATTGAGAATGAATATGGTAACAAGCGTCGTAAACCGATACAACTCTCCCCTCTCTTGTGGAGAGGGGTCGGGGGAGAGGTTTAGAATTCATTCTCAATTCCTTTTTTCGTGGCCGGGTTTGTTCAGCAGGGCGAACATGTTCTTTTTGTAGGCTTCCACGCCGGGCTGGTCAAACGGGTTGACGCCCAAAACATAGCCGCTGATGCCGCAGGCCTTCTCGAAGAAATAAAGCAACTGGCCGAGGTGCCGGACATTGATTTCGGGCAGGGTGATCCGAAGGTTCGGCACTCCGCCGTCCACATGTGCCTGTTGCGTGCCCCGTTCAGCCATCTTGTTGACCTCGTCCACCCGTTTGCCGGCCAGGTAGTTCAGTCCGTCCAAATCGGCCTCGTCCGCGGGAACCGACACCTCGTAGTTGGGCTTTTCTACTGAAATAACCGTTTCAAAAAGGGTACGCTCTCCCTCCTGAATCCATTGTCCCAGGGAATGCAGGTCGGTAGTGAAGTCAACCGAAACGGGGAAGATCCCTTTGTTTTCTTTGCCCTCGCTTTCGCCGTAGAGTTGTTTCCACCATTCGCCGACGTAATGGAGTTTGGGGTGGAAATTGGCCAGGATTTCCATTTTCTTTCCGGCGGCGTAGAGGGCATTACGCGTGGCGGCGTAGAGGGCGGCGATGTTTTCGGCAAAAGGCGTTTCGATACCGGTCGCCTTTTCCATCTCAACGGCTCCGGCCACCAGTTGGCGAATGTCGATGCCGGCCACGGCCAGGGGCAACAATCCTGCGGGCGTCAACACCGAGAAGCGTCCGCCGACGTTGCCGGGAATGGCGAAACTACGGTAACCTTCCTGCACGGCCAGCGTACGAAGTGCGCCGCACCTGTCATCCGTGACGGCCACAATGCGCCTTTGGGCCTCTTTTTTGCCGACCGTCCTCTCAAGCTGTTTCTTGAGGATACGAAAAGCCAGCGCCGGCTCGGTGGTCGTACCGGATTTCGAGATGATAATGATGCCGAACGACTTTCCTTTCAACAACTCACTCAGTTCATACAGGTAATCTTCGCTGATATGGTGTCCGGCATAGAGCAGTACGGGATGCTTGCGTTCGCGCTGCAACCAGTCGAAACTGTTGTTCAGCGCGTCGGTCACGGCCTTCGTTCCCAAATAGCTGCCCCCGATACCCGTCACGACCACGAACTCGCACTCGTCGCTTAATACGGCGGCAGCGTCTTCGATTTCCCCGAACTCTTTTTCCGTAACGGAAGAGGGGAGATGCAACCAGCCCAGCCACTCGCTTCCCACACCACTATGGTGGTGTAGTGCTTCCAAACTCTTTTTCACCGGCGTCTCAAGTTTATAGACCTCTTCCCGTGTGACGGCAATCAACGCCTTGTCGATATTCAAACCAATTGTATTCATTTAATTCCTTTTAATTGTGAGGGAGCAAAGGTAAGTAAAAATTTCTAAGGGGTTGTTGGGAGATCAACCCTCACCATTCATCAGCGTACCGGGGACAGGGGATTTTTTTACTTGCGAATGGAGCAATACTTTTCCGGAGCCTCCATTTCATATTTCGCCTTTCTTGACTATCTTTGCAACTCGTAAACCACTTGAGGGTGTGTTAAAAGGATCCTTCACTTCGTTCGCAATGACGGGAAAAGGACTTTTGACACACCCTCGTGACTATATAAATTATGAATACAAAACAATTACAAAAAAGCGGTCTGTATCTCTTGGGGATAGGGGTGATCCTGCGGATGGTGTTGGGGTGCTCCCTTTTCAACACGTCGGAACCGTTAGAGATTAAAATATCGGTTGACAAAACCGTTATCAAGGCCAATGGCACGGATAAAGCCGTCTTTACGGTAACGGCCAATGGCGAGGATGTCACGTCTTCAGCCGTAATCAGCCGGAAAAACGTACCGGACGGCGGAATCAGCGGCGGCAGTTTCTCGACCCGCCTGCCGGATGTGTACACCTTCTATGCTTCCTATGAGGGGGAGCAATCCGGCGAAATCACGGTGGAAGCGACGGAGGTACTTCTTTCGATTACGGCCGACCGCGCGGCTATCAAGGCGAATGGCCGGGACGCCGTCACCTTCACGGTCCGGGCGGATGAAGAAGAGGTGACGGACAAGGCGGCGATTGTCCTTGCCGGAGAGCCGGAAACGACCCTCGAATCGGTCTCGTTCTCCACCAAAACAGCGGAGACCTATACGTTTTACGCCACGTACGACGGACACAAATCAAATGAACTGGCCATCGAAGCTACCGCCGTGGCGCTTTTCATTACGGCCGACCGCTCCGAAATCAAGGCGAACAACAAAGACCGGGTCACCTTTACCGTCCGGGCGGACGGCGAAGAGGTGACGGACAAGGCGGCGATTGTCCTTGCCGGGGAACCGGAAACCGTCCTCGAAGCGGGGACATTCTCCACCAAAACGGCGAACGCATATACCTTTTACGCCACATACGAGGGTGGCAAATCCAACGAAATCAGCGTCGAAGCGCTCCCTGTCATCCTTGCGCTCCACGCCGACAGGCTGACCTTCAAGGCCAATGAAAAGGAACAGGTTACTTTTTCGGTGACGGCTGATGAAGAGGACGTGACCGCCTCCGCCAGTGTCTTCCGGAAAGGGGAAGAGGCCGATGAACCGATCGAAGGAATGACCTTTGCCACCGATGAGCCGGGTACGCACCGGTTTTATGCGGTTTACGACGACGACACCACGGAAGTCCTCCGGATTGAAGCCTCCTATGTGGCGCTTCCCTTTCTCAGGCAACATCTTATCATGCAGTTCTCCGGTACGGTCTGTCCGAATTGCCCGCTGATGACCGATGCCGTTAAGAGCGTGCAGCAGGCATTGGCTTCCAGCCGGACGGTGCACATTATCTGCCTGCATCTGTACGGGAAACATTGCCACAGTACGCTGGCAGGCGCCATCGCCGAGGTATCCAACGGATTAAGTTCGGACTATGGTTTCCCTTCCTCGCTCGTTGACCTGCGCGAAGAGGTGTATCTTTACCCGACGACGACGCCCAAATACCTGACGGATGCGCTGAAACATTCGGGCACAGCGCCGGCCGAAACGGGCATTGCCGTCGAATCGCAGATCAACGGTACATCGATTGACTTCAAGGTGAAAGTCAGGACTACCCGCGCCGGGGAGTATCGTTTCTACGCATTTATCGTCGAAGACCGGATACACCACGGGCAAAACATGCCTGATGGCGAATGGAATGAAGCCTATGTGCACGATAATGTAGCTACCTACGTGATTCCCGATGCCGACCCGCGAACGGGCGTGGCGCTGGGCGAGATGGAACCGGGCAAGGAAACGGTTCGAACGTTTTCAATGGAGACGGGACTCATCGACGCTAAACGTAAGGTGAACCTGTCCAACTGCCGCATCGTAGGTTATACGCTGAAACCTTCCGGCGAAGGGTATGTGCCGGATAACGTAGTAAGTTGCCCGGCGGACGGCTCTATACACTATGTTTATAATTAGAAATCACTGCTGACCGACTATACCACACCGCGTGTAGTTTTGTACACGGATCATCCCGCAGGAGAATCAACCGGAGACAGTAAGACGGGTCCGGAAGTAATGCAAAAACCGGCAATTTCCCCATGGAAATTGCTGATTTTTCCATGGGGAATCGCTCATTCCCCATGGGGAATTGCTC
>JAISOP010000314.1 GCA_031275525.1 Tannerella sp. | reverse complement strand
TAAAGACAAAGCCGTCCGCCTCACCCGGTTCGTTCTTCCCCAGCCCGAGGATGCCCTGCTGCGGCCAGTCCACAATGTCGCTGATGCCCTGGCCGTCGAAATGGATGGATTGCAGCGCTTCGGGCGTCATCTTGCCCGTCCGGGTACTGATCAGGCCGTTGCTTTCCTTAAGTCCGAGCAGGCTTTTGGCTTTCAAGTCGTCGTAGAAACGTTGCAGCGACGCCAGGTTACCGGTATATAGGTAGTCCGTCCAGGCCATCAGCACCGACTGCATGATCCATTCCGTCGGCCAGGTGGGGTGGTGAATCAGGTATTCGTGGCTGTAGCGGGCCAGGGCATATTCGCGGTCGGAGGTGTAGTGGCACAGTTGGTTGATCAGCGCGTCGGCCTCGTAAGGGATGCGTTCGCGGTCGCCGTCCACATATACGCCGGCAAAAGAGGTGGCCCGGACGGAGTATTGGCAGAGTTCCCACACCCGGTTCAGCACGGTGTCGGAGGAATGGAACCGGGCGGCCGTTTCATTGAAGGGGTAATGCACCGTCTGCCGTACGACCTGTGCCGGGCGGGCGTTTTCCAACTCGCAGTAGCGGAAAGGCAGCACCTCGCCCGTGTAGTCGGGCATCCGTATCGGCTGTACGACGCCGGCCCTCACGTTCGTATGCTGTTTATTCGGGCGTATCTTGACAACATAGGTATGCGTGCCGGCCGAAACCGGCAGGCGGTATTCGGCATACCGGATGGAACCGGGAGGCCGGCGGTCGATCCGGCCCTCCTTGAGCGTTTCGCCCAGCCGGACGATCACCGTGTCCGTCTCCTTTTCGGACGACAGGGTGACTTTCAGCCGCCCGAACGCATCTTTCCCGAAATCAATCAGCATGTAGTCTTTGCCCGGCGAAACAAGGAGGGGATATTCGTCGGTCACTTGCAGGGGATAACGCGCCGTCTGACCATCCAGTTGTGCGGCGGTGAGAAAGCCGCGCACCTGCGACCAGGGACTTTCCGTGCCGTGGTTGTCCCACGTCTTCACTTTCCAGTAATACACGGTGGAGGGTTGCAGCGGCGGGCCGCCGTAGCGGACGGCAACGGAATGGTCGCTTTCCGTGCGGCCGCTGTCCCACAGGTCAGCCTCGTCCCCGGCCAGCAGCTCCGGCGAGGAGGCCACCAGCACACGGTAAGCAGTTTGCAGCGTATTCGGGCGGTCGCTACGGACAACCCACCCCAGCGACGGCCGGTCATTGCGTATTTCCGCCACCTGATAGCGTTCGACCGCCGTGCCAAGCTCCCTCAGCGCAAGGCCGGACGGATAACCGTCGAGAAACACGCGGTCGGTATGTTCCAGCAAATCGGTCGTAAGACAGGCCGGCGACTGGGCAAAACCAAGGCTCGCGCCGGAAAATAGACAGATAAAAAGAAATCGATACATCATAGTTTTATGGATTAAATGAATTGTTTGTTTCTCAATTGAACCACACAGGAAAGAATGGAGAATGGAGAATGAATAGAGATGGGGAATGAATGGGACCGTGCGCCTCCCCCTGCTGTCTTTCACTATTCATTCTCCATTCCTTTTGGGGCTAACCATTGTTTTTTCAGTAGCCCGACGCCCTCCGATGCGCCGGCACGGATCACATGGATGTCCGTGCGGCCGGTTCTCACTTCGCTGGGGTCAATCAGGTAGATGGGAATCCCCTGGCGGACGTAATTCAGCAGTCCCGCGGCGGGATATACGTTCAGCGAGGTTCCGATGACCACGAAAATGTCGGCCGACACGACCCATTCGATAGCCGGTTCAATCATGGGAACAGCCTCCCCGAACCAGACAATGAAGGGCCGCAACTGATTCCCGAACGGGTCTTTGTCGCCCAGGCGCAAGTCGGGATTTTCCGGTGGGATGTCGTAAGGAGTATTCACGTCGTTTACGGAACAGGATTTCATCAGTTCGCCGTGCAGGTGAATCACCTGTGAACTTCCGGCGCGTTCGTGCAGGTTATCGACGTTTTGCGTGACGATGCGCACCTCAAACGATTGCTCCAGTTCCGCCAGACCATAATGTCCCGCATTAGGCGCAGCGTCCAGCAACTGCCGTCGCCGCCGGTTGTAGAACTCCAGCACAAGCTCCGGGTTAGCGGCAAAGCCTTCGGGCGTCGCCACATCTTCTACCCGGTAATTGTTCCACAGCCCGTTGGAATCGCGGAACGTGGAAATCCCGCTCTCGGCGCTCATTCCAGCGCCGCTGAGTACGACTAACTTTTTCTTCATACGTGAAATTTAAATTGGTTCCGGCGGCAAATATAACGATTACCGGTCATATATCCGTTCGATTCAAGGAAAAAGGGTACAAGGCGGGGGTACGGCGCTCCGGCATGGGGAAGTGCGGCATAGTTTTATACCTGACCGGTTCCGCGGAGTTCGGTTCTGTGCACTTCGGTTCCCCGAGGCTTAAAAGACCTAAAAGCCCTAAAAGCCTTAAATACTTCGCCCTCTTCCCTGAATACACAAAACCATGCCGCGCCATCGCCGGAAAAAAAAATCCCGGAACCTTATGACAGGTCCCGGGATTTTTCATTGTAAGTAAACTCCTGTGTTTATTTCACAATCACTTTGTAATTGTTGCCGCCTCCTTGCGCAATGATATAGAAGCCGGCCGGAAGCGGAACAGTAGTTGTACCGGCCGGGTAGGTAACGGTCTTCACCAACGCGCCTGTGCTGCTGTAGATGCCGGCGCTACCTGCCGTAGCGGAGGTGATGTATGCGGCGCCCTCCGCACCCCAGACCTGATTGCCGTCCACGGCGGCATTGCCCGTAGAGGATTGCTCGGTCGGGAACGAGATGTTCACGTTGAGCGCTTTCTGTACGCCATGGAGGGTGACGACCCAGATACCTTCACTTTCCTGCTTATAGGTAATGAGGTCGTTACCCTCCGGGTCAACGAATTCCTCGGCAGTCGTTACTTCCGGTTTCAAGCCGACATTATCGCCCGTCGGGATTACCTTGAATGAGAAACTTTTCCCGGTCGGTACAAAATGAGTCCCTTCACCCGGAATCAGTTTAGCGCCTGCGACCTTGGGAAGATAGATCGCTCGCTGCTTAATACTACCACTGCTCGTCGATGACTCTTCCGGAACCGCGTAAGTCGCGATGACTTCTTTCTCCCCCTTACAGCCGTTAGGTTCTCTCACCAAAATGGCGGAACCCGGAATCAGATTCTGGATATCAACTGCACTGAGTTTGACCGTTTTGGAACCGGCCTTATGTTCATCATCCACGTAAACAGGACGCCACTCCAAGCCCTCATTCTTGGGTTCCTCAGTTATTAGCTCAATCCCGTTATTTACGTGGTATTGTAAATCCGGAGACCCGCCTGTGATGGTAAACGCTACTTCTCCCGGGTACTGCGTCGTCCGGTCATAGAAAGCATCATAAATGGTCTGCAAATTGCCCTTCAAGTCAAGAATGGTGCTTACCGTTGGATAGTCAACGTAAAGGATTGATACATCCCCAAATTTATACTCCTGATCTGGAGTTGGCCCTGTATTCAAATATTCAAATCTGATTCTAGTCTGCTCGCCTGCCGATTTTACCGGCAAGGGGACTCCAAGGGTTTGAGGAGTAGCAACTGACACATTCAGCTCTGCAGTCGTTGCATTATAAGGTTCAATTACTGCGACGGTATCGCCGTCAACAAACACGCGAAATTTATCCCCTCTGGGAGACGTCCATCCAGATATAGCTTGGAATCGGGGACCCAGGGTGACACTCAATTGTAATGTTGACGGCAGGCATGAGGTAAATACATACTTTTTCCCGGTATTGACGGAAACGTTTATCCCAATCCACATTGTAGGCTGGCTAGAATTGACTACCTCATAAGCGTCGTACTGCGACTGCGCTCTCACATTCGAGAACACGCCACTCAGCAAAAAGCTGATCATACACAAAGTAAAAATTTTCTTTTTCATACATTTTCTTTTTAGTTGGTTGTTGTTATCTGATAAAT
>JAISOP010000313.1 GCA_031275525.1 Tannerella sp. | reverse complement strand
TTCCTTCCTCCTGGTACAGGGACTGGAGACGCTTTCGCTCCGCCTCGACCGCCACGTGCAGAACGCGCAGGCCCTGGCCGAATGGCTCGAAGTTCATCCGAAAGTGGAATACGTCAACTATCCCGGCCTCAAGAGCAGCAAATACTATGACCTGGCACGCAAATACCTGCCCAAGGGTTCCGGTTCCGTACTGACCTTCAAGGTCAAGGGCGACCCGGGGAATGCCGACCGGGTGATAGACAACGTAAAACTGCTCAGCCACCTGGCCAACGTGGGAGACGCCAAGTCGCTGATTATTCACCCGGCTGCCACCACGCACGAACAACTCTCGCCCGAGGAACAGAAGGCGACGGGCGTGGAACCGGGTTTGATCCGCATCTCCGTCGGTATCGAACATATTGACGACATCAAGGCCGACCTCGAACAGGCGATCGACGCCATCGGCTGAATAAAAATAATTGAAGTAAACGAAGGGAATCTCTCAAAACTCCCGACGCTACGCTGAGAAAGAAAAAGTTGTCCGCGAATGAACGCGAATAAATGATTCGCGGATATTCGCGTTCATTCGCGGACCTTTTTTTCTACGAAGCGTAGCGTTGGGGGTTTTGAGAGTTTTTCCAGCGAAGAAAGTAGTTTTTTCGGTAGATCATGTTGAGTTCAAAAGGAGCGGGGGTCGAGACTATCGACCGATTATGAAAGTCTTGCCTTTCAGGTAATCCTCCTTCGGGGGCACGACAATGGGAAATGCGCCCCTCCAAGAATCTTTGAACGGCTACTCTTATGCACCCGCCCTTAATTCATTTCAAGATAGCACCACAGCGGATAATGGTCGGAGTAGCGGACTTTTTCTACCGTTGTGAGGTAAGACTTCATGTTGGGGGAGTGCAGGATATGGTCGATCCTGAACCAGAAAAAGTTTTGGTTATAAGTGGAACCCAGTCCGTTTCCGGACTCCGCGAACGAATCGACGAGCGATCCCCGGATGGTTCTGAGGGCATACGAAATCGGCGTATCGTTGAAATCGCCGCAGACAACCAGGTAGTCCCCTTTCAGCCGGCCGATTTCCGCCGCAATAAGTTTGGCCTGTTCAGCCCGGATCAGGTAGGCGGCGCCCAACTTGCGTTGCACCGTTTCACGCAACCCGTCAAACGTATCCGTGTTGATGTTCTTGATAAACTCCCTGTATTTTGACCGGTCTTCCATCGTCAGTTTAAACGATTCCAGGTGGTTGTTCACCACGATCAGTTTTTTCCCGTTCACATCCAACTCATGAACGGTCGATCCGTTGAAGGAACTGTCGTAACGCACTTTCCACGATTTGGTAATCGGATATTTCGAATAAATGGCCAGGCCGACCATGTAGGTGTGATGGTCAATGAGCGGTAAACAGAAACGGTACGGGTACATGTGCAGCGCTTTGGCAATCTCTTCCTGCGTCAGGGAATGGCCCGACTTTTCCGTCATGTATTCCTGCATACAAACGATATCGGCATTTGAATCGGCGATGTACTGGAGAATCCGGTTCGGGCGGTCCTTTTTATGGGGCTGGTAGCTGAATCCCATTACATTATACGTTAGCAGTTTGATTACCCTCTCGGCCGGCGGCGCTTCCTGCCTGAACGGATGCACCGGCAGATAGGCAGAAACGGGTTTCCAGCAAATCAGGACGGAACATATCGCGATGAAAAGGAACATCCACCTGCGCACCAGGAGCCAGTAAGCCAGGAAGCAAAGGTTCAGCGCCAGGAAGAAAGGGAACAGCAGTCCCAGATAGGCAAAAATCACGCCCGTTCCGGGCGGCACGGCATCCGAGAAGGCCGCGGCGACAAACAGAAACATAATCACGATGTGGAACAGGCCCATTAGCCAATGCAGGACACGGTGCGGTTTCATAGCTTATTTCCTGCTTGCATCAAAAAGTTTCTTTTTCTCCCCGGCAGACAGGCTGGCATAGCCGGAACGCTTCAGTTTTTCCAGGATAGCGTCCAGCGCGTCCATCTCCTCGCGTTTACGGGCATTATAGTCCATGTCCGATTCCGGACGCTTGTAGGCCACTTTCATGCGTGGGCGCCGTTTCCGCTTTTTCAGGTTCACGAGCCGGTCAATCCAGCGATTGACGAACACGGTCAAATCCTTTCCGTGCTCCAACTGTCCGGCATACAGTATGCCGAACGCGGCGCCGCCCAGATGAGCGATATGTCCCCCAGCATTGGACGAAGTAATCGACAGCAGGTCGATCAGCAGGGTAAACAGCGCCAGGTAAATCAGTTTGACTCTCCCGATAAACAGGAGGTTGATTTCGTAGTTTTTCTGGCAGAACGAAATGGCGAACACAATGGCCATCACCGACGCCGATGCGCCCATCAGGAGGTTGTGGCCGGCGAGGTTCCGGAAATACGGGAACAGGTTATATGCCAGCATGAACAGCAACGCCCCGGCAATGCCTCCCGTCACATACAAGCCGCCCAGTTGGCGTTCGCTGAAAAAAAGGAGGAAGATACCGCCAAACCAGTAGAGCCAAAGCATGTTGAACAGGATATGCAGCAAGTCCACATGCAGGAACATGTAGGTAATCACCGTCCACGGCCGGTACAGCAGCATCATCGGCGACGAGGACATTTGTACATATTCGAGCAGATAAGCGCCTTTCACTTCAAAAAGCGTCAGAAAGACCATCGCCAGACGTATCACGATGAATACGCCCACATTGACGAAAATAAATTTAGAAAGAATATTCCCCCGCGAAAAGAGCCGCCTGATACCACTAAAAATACCTTCCATTTTTCCTGTCTTTCCTTTTCCAGTAGATAATCATGATCAAGCCGAAGAGCATCCCTCCCAGGTGGGCGAAATGCGCGACATTATCGTTGTTGAAGCGGGCTACACCCAGGAACAGTTCAATGAAGCCGTAGAGTATCACAAAATATTTGGCCTTAACCGGAATCGGGACAAAGAAAAGGTATAGCGGCGTGTTGGGGAAAAACATCCCGAAACCAAGCAGTATCCCGAAAACCGCTCCCGAGGCGCCGATTGTAGTCAGGGAATTCACCCACGGGTGAGCCATCATCTGGGCGATGCTCACCTGGTCCGATGCCATCTCGCCAATCATATACAGCCACACCAGTTCCTGGACCACGGCGGCGCCGATGCCCGAAACCAGGTAGAACGTCAGGTAGCGTTTAGGCCCCCAGAGGTTTTCCAGCGTAGAGCCGAACATGAAGACGGCGAACATATTGAAGAAAATATGTCCCAGGGAATGGGTGTCGTGCAGGAACATGTACGTAATCACTTGAAAAGGGTAGAAATCGGCCGCTCCGGGGAAATGCAGTCCGCACCACCGGATCAAGTCAATATTGAGTTTTGGCAGAATAAGCGTCGCTCCCCAGCAAAGGAAGTTGATAATAATTAAATGTTTGGTTACGGCAGGGATATTACTGAAGTAACCCGAACGTTGTTGAAATTCCATTCTTTTTTTGCCACAAAAATAGCGATAAAATCGGGTTTTGAAAAGAATTCCGGCAGATTGGGAAAAAAAGTTTCGCTTTTTTGAGACGCATCTGATTTTTACCCCTATATTTGCCGCCTCTTTACGCCTTTAGAAGGCAAGGAGATAATTAATAGGTTATTTACACAGTTTCAATCAAAATTATTATGAACAAGACAGAGTTTGTGAATGCAGTTGCTACAACAGCAGGATTGAGCAAGAGAGAGGCAAGTATGGCAGTGGAAGCCTTTATTCAGACGGTTACTGAGGAAATTAGAAAGGGAGAAAAAGTTGTTTTCGTTGGATTTGGCACTTTTTCCGTAGGAGAAAGACAAGCTCGGACGGGGAGGAATCCGCAAACAGGAGATACCATTCAAATTCCAGCAAGTAAAGTTGTTAAATTCAAAGCTGGTGCAGAATTGGCCAAGGCGGTTAAATAAGGGAAATCCTTTATGTAACGGAAAAAGAGACGGCGCTAAACCGTCTCTTTTTTTTATATAGCCGTATTCCCCGGCAAACGTCAAAACGAGGAAGGAGGCTGTCTCAAAAGCCTCTTGGTGTGACGTGGCGGACTTGCCCCGCCGCAGCGCTGTTCCGGAAGCCCGCCCGCATGGGTTGGGCGACGGCACACAAAACCCCGCATTGGCCTCCGTCGAAAGTCCTGATTTTTTGCGCAGGCGCCCTGCTAAGCGTTGCGCAGACATCCTGTACCCTTTTTGGTGGTGTTCTCCAAAGTATGCTGATTCATACCTCCATTAAACGCTGTTACAAAACGATCCTCCGGCAAAAAGGCCCCGGAAAACATGTACATGTTTTTTTCAAACTCGCAAATGATCAAAACGTCTTGGAACGAGATGAAAACGCGGCAACGTGTTTTCAAAACCAAAAACCGTGTTTTCAAAACATCCTCGCTCCGGGAGAATCCAACCTGGAGCGAGGAGAAAACGCGACAAGGTGTGTTCAAAATAAAAAACCGTATTTTCAAAACATCCTCGTTCCAGGATGGATCATCCTCGTTCGAGATCAAAACAAACATGTACATGTTTTCCGGCTTCATTTCGCCGGGGAAAAATGAGTCATATTCACAAACCAATTCATATTCAAAGGAATGAAAATCTATTGGAAATTTGGGAGGACATCTCCAAATAATTTTGCTTCCCGTATGACTTCTTCCCGTTTTTCCTTATTCTTGTACTTCGGCAATCGGGGCAGTGAAGGGTTCTTTTTATTTGCA
>JAISOP010000250.1 GCA_031275525.1 Tannerella sp. | reverse complement strand
TTTGATGCACAGTACAGGGAAGGCAGCATATCTGCATCCGTTTACCAAAAGACACTTTGTGTTCGGTTTTCCTGTTCGTTATGACAGCATACTTTTTATATCACCACCCCTTTTGTTACCCGCTTGCAGGATATAGTCTCGCAACGACAGCGATTGGAGACTTTGGATACGCCCCCGCTCCAAGCCAGCACACACGCGCACGCCAATACCGTTTTCCACGACCTGTGCCGGCGCTAACGGCATACGCACTTATTTTCCGAATCTCATTTTTTATTGTACATTTGCCTCCACCTCCCGCATGTTTGCGGAGGGAAAGGTTTTGTTGAACTCAAATAATAAATAAAAATCAAATGAAGAAATATGATTGCATGGTATGGGCGGTCTGGCTGGCGGCTTGTTTTTCCTGTACTCAGGGAAGTCAACCGGATACGCGGGAATCGCTGACTAAGTATGTGAACCCGTTTATCGGGACTGCTTATGTGGGACATACGCACCCGTCGGCTTCGCTGCCGTTCTCGATGGTGCAGGTGGGGCCGGACACGGGTACGAAGGGCTGGGAACACTGTTCGGGTTATTACGACGCCGACCGTTCGGTGATCGGCTTTTCGCACACGCACTTGAGCGGTACGGGGGCTGCCGAAATGGGCGATATCCTGGTGATGCCCGTCACGGGTGACATCCGTTTTGAGGCCGGGACGGAGGCTAATCCCGACAGCGGCTACCGCTCCCGTTTCCGGCAGGAGAATGAAGTGGCGCAGGCCGGTTATTATAAAACGTTCCTGGAGGATTACGGGATTACGGCGGAAATGACGCTCACCCCGCGCACGGGTTTCCACCGCTACCATTTCCCGGCCGGTAGCCGGGCGGGTATTCTCTTCGATATGGAGCACGGTATTGGCGACGAAACGTACCATAGCTTTATCCGGGTGGTGGACGATTCGACCCTCGTGGGCGTGCGCAAGTCCAACGGTTTCACGCGCGATCATGGCTACTATTTTGCCGCGCGTTTTTCCCAGCCGTTTGAGGAAACAACCGCCTGGAAGGATGGTACGGTTTACAAAGCCGGTACGGTGGAAGGCAAAAGTACCAAGATGCACGTGGCTTTCGGCACAGCCGGCGAGAAAACTATCCTGCTCAAAGTGGCCCTTTCGACCACCGGCGTGGAGGGCGCCCTGAAGAACTTGACAACCGAACTTCCGGCATGGGACTTCGACGGGGTCCGGAAACAGGCCGAGGCAACCTGGGATACGTATCTCTCCCGGATCACGCTCGAGCCGCTGGAGGAAGACCAGTTGACGGCCTTCTATACTTCCATGTACCACGCTCTGCTGATGCCCAACTTAGTGACGGACGTTGACGGAAAATACTACGGCTGGGACCAACAACTCCACCAGAGTAAGAAGGGCGATATATTCACCAATTTCTCGCTGTGGGACACCTACCGGGCGCTACACCCGTTCCTGGGCCTGATGTTCCCGGAGGAAAACAGCCGGTTTGTCAAGTCCATGCTCGAACGCCACGAACAGACCGGCCTCCTGCCTACCAATGAATATGGCCTGTGTGAGACGTGGTGCATGATCGGTAACCACGCAATCCCGGTGATTGTGGACGCTTTCCTCAAAGGCGACTCCTCTTTCGACCCGGAAACGGCTTATCAAGCCGTCAAACATGCGCAAACGACCGAACACCGCAAATCGGACTGGTCGAATTACGACCGCTACGGTTATTTTCCCTTTGACCTGAGCGAGGTGGAATCCGTATCGCGTACGCTGGAATCCGGCTACGACGACTATTGCGTGGCTTTGATGGCCAGGGCGCTGGGCAAGGAAGAGGATTACGCGTTTTTCATGAACCGCGCGGGTTTCTACAAAAACCTCTATGACCCGTCCGTCATGCTGGTACGCGGACGCAATTCCCAAGGCGCCTGGCGTATGCCGTTTCATTCCTTCGCGCTAACCAGCGAATCGGAAGGCGGCGACTATACGGAAGGCAATGCCTGGCAGTGGACATGGCACATTCAGCATGACTTGCCGGGACTGATTTCGCTTTTCGGTTCAAAGGAAGCTTTTGTTTCCAAACTGGATTCCCTGTTCTTCATCAACCCAAAGGAACTTCCGGGCATTGTGGAGGTGCCCGACGTGACCGGACTGATTGGGCTGTATGCACATGGCAACGAACCGAGCCACCACATTGCCTATATCTACACCTACGCCGACCGGCCGGACAAAACGGCGGAAATCATCCGCGAGGTGTTCGACAAGTTTTACCTGCCTACGCGCGATGGCTTGTGCGGCAACGACGACTGCGGACAGATGTCGGCCTGGTATCTTTTCTCCGGCATGGGCTTCTACCCGGTCAACCCGGTATCGGGCGAATATGTGTTGGGTGCGCCGCAATTCAAGCAGGTGAAACTGACCTTGCCCAACGGAAAGCTATTTACCGTCAAGGCTAATCATCTTTCCCAAACGAACAAGTATGTGCAGACCGTTCGCCTGAATGGACAACCCGTTACCGGGAATATCCTGAAATACGACGACATCAAAAACGGCGGTTTGCTCGAATTTGACATGACGGAAAGCAAGGGAAATTGAGAATTGAGAATGAAGAATGGAGAATGAACAGACAATAAAGTCCTGTTCATTTTCCATTCTATAAACCGGTGGATAACGGTTCATAAATTCCGAAAACTTTTCTTGCTTATTCCCTTCCGACTCCCGTATATATGTTTTCTTCATTCCGCCAAACAAAATAGTTCTTTTTTCCATTGAATTTCTACACAGCCTTATTGACAGGAAAAGTTGCTTCCCGGGGAAAAACTTTTCATCTCCCAAAACTATCAACAGCCTGTTCATAAATATTCCACTCCTTTTTTTGCCAATGCTTTATATCCTTTTGAATCGTTCATATCCTACTGAAAAAAACATGCCCGCATATTCAAAACCAATTATGCAAGGAAACGGCAAGAAAAATATAAACCGTTTCAACACCCTATCATCAAATGCATCTTTCTTTCATATAGAAAAAAAAGAATATAAATAGGATGATGAGAAACCGTTGCCGGTGCCGGCGCTCCTTATTCTTCGAA
The DNA here is from genome assembly GCA_031275525.1 of Tannerella sp. GTDB lineage: Bacteria > Bacteroidota > Bacteroidia > Bacteroidales > Tannerellaceae > Tannerella. The sequence goes on along the minus strand of JAISOP010000250.1, from coordinate 5,506 downwards.
CCGGTTTAGGGTCAATTGGTCGCCGTCCCAACGGATATAGGAAAAGGACTGCATCCAGTCGCCGGCGAAAAGCAGGCGGGAGGTAGGGGTCAACTCCCGGTCGAGCAGCAGGTGCAGGTGACCGAAGATGAAAAAGTGAATATCGGGATGCGCCCTGGCGTAGGCTTCCGCAAAGTCGGTCAGGGCAGCCACCTGCCTGTCGGCAGCCGTGTAGGGTCTTTTCTCCATGCCGGTCTTGCGGCTGCTGAGCGACCATCGCCGGGCCAAGCCGAAGGTCCAGCGGGGGTGTATGCCGGCGTAGAGAAACTGGCAAACTTTGTTGCGGAACATGGCCTGCAGGAAACGGAACGCCAGAGAACGCCGACCGACTTCGTCGCCGTGCGCCAGGAAAAAACGCTTGCCCAGCAGGTCAACCGTACATGGCCCCTGATGGATGTGGACGCCGATTTCCTGCGGCAGATAGTCGAACATCCAGATGTCGTGGTTCCCGATAAACAGGTGGATTTCGACGCCCCGGTCGGCCAGTTCGGCCAGTTTGCCGAGGAAACGGATGTGTCCCCGCGGCACCACGTATTTGTATTCGTACCAGTAATCAAACAGGTCGCCCAGGAAATAAACCGCCCCGGCATGGTCGCGGATGCTGTCGAGCCAGCGCACGAGTTTTTTTTCCGCCGCCGGCGGGTCGGCTGCATAGCGGTTACCCAGGTGCGCATCGGCAGCGAAATAGATGTTTTTGCCCGGAGGATTCATTCGCGTCCGTTCCTTTACAGTAATCCCAACTCCAGTTTGGCCTCCTCGCTCATCATGTCGTGGTTCCATTCCGGCTCGAATACCAGGTTAACCTGTACGCTCGCCACTCCTTCGACTGCCTCTACCTTCATCCGCAGGTCCTCGACAATGAAGTCGGCCACCGGACAGTTCGGCGCCGTGAGCGTCATGTCTATCTGCACATTCTTCGTTTCGTCCACATCCACGCGGTAAATCAGTCCGAGGTCATAGACATTGGCCGGGATTTCCGGGTCGTACACGGTTTTCAGCGCCGCAATGATTGCTTCTTCTGTCTGTAAAAATTCATTTTCCATCATTGAAAGTTTCGAGTGTTGGATGGTTGGGATTTCAGCCGCCCTTCGTCGGCGTAGCTATAGTATTTGTTATCGCAAAGGATGATGTGGTCTAAGAGTTGGATGCCCAGTAATTGCGCCGCCTGTTGGACTTTGAATGTCAGTGCGTCGTCCTGCTGGCTGGGTTGCAGGTTGCCCGACGGATGATTGTGGCACAGGCAAATTCCCGAACATAGCGCGTGAATGGCCGCTTTCAGTATCAGGCGCAGATCAACCATCGTTCCACTGGTTCCTCCTTGACTGATTTTGACCTTTTCAATCACTTTTCCGGAGCAGTTCGTCATGGCAATCCAGAATTCTTCATACGGGAGATCACACAACAACGGATAAAACAGTTTGAATACCTGACTGCTGCTGCGGATGCTTTCCCTCGGCAGGGGGTCTGCGTTACCCCGGCGCCGCGCCAGTTCCATGGCGGCTACAATGGTGACGGCCTTGGCTTCGCCTATTCCGTTGAATGCCGTCAGTTCCTTGACGGACATCTTCCCCAGTGCATTTAAATTATTGGAAATTGCGTTCAGAATACGTTGCGACAACTGTACGGCTGTCTCTTGTGTGTTTCCCGAACCAATCAGGATGGCTAATAGTTCTGCGTCGCTCAGCGAAGAAATTCCCTTGAGCAGCATTTTCTCGCGCGGACGGTCTTCAACGGCCCACTCCTTGATGCGAAGTCTCCCGGCCGAATCCACCGCTTATTTTACGCGTCCGACGTATGACCCGCTACGGGTATCGACTTCGATCTTGTCACCCACGTTGATGAATAGCGGTACACGCACTTTGGCGCCTGTCTCCACCGTGGCGTCCTTTTGCGTATTAGTGGCCGTGTCGCCCTTGATGCCTGGTTCGGTGTAGGTGATTTCGAGCGTCACGTGCGCCGGCAGTTCACAGGTCAGGATTGTCTCGCTTTCGGCATGTACCATGGCTTCTACCATATCGCCCTCTTTCAGGAATGCCACGCCATCGACGCTTTCACCGGCCATCGAGATTTGTTCGAAAGTTTCGGGATGCATGAAATTGTAGCCCATGTCGTCCTTGTACAGGAATTGGTAGGGACGGCGTTCGATGCGTACTTCCTCTACCTTGATGCCCGAGTTCCAAGTCTTGTCTATGACGCGACCTGTCGTCACGTTCTTTAGTTTGGTTCGTACGAAAGCAGGCCCTTTCCCCGGTTTTACGTGAAGAAATTCGACAATAAAGTAGTATGTACCCTCCAGATTCAGGCACATGCCGTTTCTAAAATCTGCTGTTGTAGCCATAAATTGTATGTGTTATTTAGTTGTGACCCGGGTGGGACTCAAACCCACGACCTTCAGAACCGGAATCTGACGCTCTATTCACTAAGCTACCAGGCCGAAAAACAACGCAAAGATATAAAAAAATCATTGACCACATCATAGGACTGTTTATTTTTACGGAGATTTGAGCGCGAATGGCTTCTGCGGGTCAGATTTATCCCGTACATTTGCTTCTGTTTTTTTAAAAAAAAGAAGTCATGAACGTGAAAATAGAGGCCGGCTGGAAGGAACAGCTGGCGAATGAGTTTAAAGAAACCTACTTCAAAGAATTAACGGACTTTGTACGCGAAGAGTATGGGCGAACGACTGTATATCCTCCCGGTTCACTTATATTCAATGCCTTTACGCATTGTCCCTTCGACAGGGTGAAGGTGGTTTTGCTGGGGCAAGACCCCTATCACGAACCCGGACAGGCGCATGGATTGTGCTTCTCCGTGCCGGAGGGGGTTCCCTTCCCTCCATCGTTGGTGAATATATTCCGGGAAATTGAGTCGGATACAGGTATTCCCTTTCCAAAGAGTGGAGACCTGACGCGGTGGGCGAAACAGGGCGTACTACTGCTCAATGCTACGCTGACGGTACGTGCTCACACCGCCGGTTCACACCAGAACAAAGGTTGGGAAAGGTTCACCGACGCCGTTATCGACCGGTTGAATGCGGAACGTACCCATATTGTATATCTGCTATGGGGTTCTTATGCCCAGAAGAAAGGCGCTATCATCCATCCTTCCCGCAACCTGGTGTTGAAAGCGGCGCATCCTTCGCCGCTCTCGGCTTACCGGGGATTTTTCGGGAACAAACATTTCAGCCAAACAAACGACTACCTGATTGCTTCCGGACAAACACCCATCGAATGGTAGAAAGAAAGGGTACAATTTTTCGTTATTTTCCCTGCGGGCAGGGGAATGACTGAGTTTTTTGAGCTATCTTTGTCACTCAAACAAAATAATTCTATGAAAAAAAATCATTTACTGACATTATTACTTCTTGTGCCGGGCATCATGACCCTGGCCGGCGAGCCGGAGCGCTTGCGTCGTGACCAAAGTTTCCTGGGTATTCATTTCGATTTCCACGCCGGAGAGGACTGTCTGGAGATCGGGAAAAATACAACTCCGGGAATGATTCACACCATTATTGATATGGTTCGCCCCGATTATGTGCAGACCGATTGCAAGGGGCACCGGGGTTATACGAGCTACCCGACGAAAGTAGGCAATCCTGCACCGGGTTTTGTGGGCGATCCGTTGCGTCTGTGGCGCGACGTGACAGCGATGCGCGGCGTGGCGCTTTATATGCATTATTCGGGCGTGTGGGATACGCGTGCCCTTGAACTTTATCCGGAGTGGGCGGCAGTCAATGCCGACGGCAAGCTCGACAAGGATAAGACCTCCGTCTTCGGCCCCTATGCGGACAAGTTGTTAATTCCCCAGTTGAAGGAACTGGCGGGTGAGTACGGCGTGGACGGCGTTTGGGTGGACGGCGAATGTTGGGCGACGGTGCCGGACTACGGCGAGCGTGCCGTCCGTCTGTTCCGGGAAGCCACGGGTGTACGGACGATTCCCAAGTCGGCGAAAGACCCCGGCTGGTATGATTGGATGCAGTTTCATCGCGAGAGTTTCCGCAAGTATCTGCGTCACTACGTCGCAGCCGTACATTCGGAATATCCCGATTTTCAGATTTGCAGTAACTGGGCGTTTACGCATCACATGGCGGAGCCGGTTTCCGTGGCGCTTGATTTCCTGTCGGGCGACTATTCGCCGAACAACAGCGTCAATTCCGCACGCTTTGCCGGGCGTTACTTAGTACATCAGGGCATCCCGTGGGATTTGATGGCGTGGAGTTTCTCCCATAATCCGTTTCCCAAAGAACAGAAAACGGCTGTGCAACTGAAACGTGAAGCGGCTGTTGTATTGGCGTTAGGCGGCGGGTTCCAGGCCTATTTCACGCAGGAGCGCGACGGTTCGGTCCGGTTAGAGGAAATGGAAGTCATGGCCGAAGTCGCCCGGTTTGCCCGCGAGCGTCAGCCCTGGTGTCACCATTCGAAGCAACTGCCGCAGGTTGCGCTTTTGCTCTCGACGAGCGATTACCAGCATAACGCATTCAGTTTATTCCCCCAGTACAAGGGTCATTCGCAGGGCATACTGCAATGCTTGCTGGAGGGACAACACAGCGTTGACCTGGTGAGCGAGGAGATGCTGGCGCCGGACATGAGCCGCTTCCCGTTGATCGTCATTCCGGAATGGCAAAATATCTCGCCCGCCTTCCGTACGGATTTGGCGGATTACGTAAAAGGCGGCGGCAGTTTGTTAGTCATCGGAAAGGAAACGTCCGGACAGTTCGCGAAGTTGACCGGTATTCGCCTGGCCGGGGACGAACAGGTAATACAGTCGTTCGGTAATGGAAAAATAGGTTTCCTGCCTGTTTCCGTGGGAAAAGAGTACGAGCAAAACGGCGACGCATCGCTACGCAAACAGCTTGATGACGCGGTACGTACCCTGTTCCCCAACCCGTTGGTGGAAGTCAGCGGTTCGCCGTGGGTGGATGTATCTGTCAGCCTGTTGAACGGCAAGCAAATCGTGCACCTGGTAAATACCTCCGGCGACCACAAGGGTGCGGGGATTATCCAATCCATTGATCCCGTCGGCCCCCTGCAGGTATCCATCCGCAGCGACCAAAAGCCGTCGCGCATCACCCTCCAGCCGGCAGGCAAAACGTGCGATTTTACTTATTCGGACGGAAAAGCGCAACTGAAAGTGGACGCTGTCGAGATTTACGACATGCTGGTGATTGAATAAGTAAAAAGGCATGGGAAAAAGAAGAAGTATCCTGCAGCAGGTGATTTTCATACTGATGGCGTTGACGGGCACAGGTTGTCCGGCGGCCTGGTTCGTGATGCGGTACGAGCGGCCGTGGTTAGCGTTTTACATTGTCTGCTGTGGGGGAGTTATGCTGGTCAACCTGCTCTTTCTCCTGATTTTTGTACGCAAGAATATAAACTAAGGAGTTATCAAGAAATAAACCCTCCCTTTCGGAATTGAGAATTGAGAATTAGTGGTGAGCGGTTAGTGGTTAGTGGTTAGTGAAAACACC
>JAISOP010000161.1 GCA_031275525.1 Tannerella sp. | reverse complement strand
TCCTTGCATCTTTGAATAAGTCACCGGCGAGGATATGGAGGTCTTTTTGCCAGTCGGCAATCCTTTGTCCCGTGATTTTGAAGGCCGTTTCCTTGGCGCTCCAGCAGGTTAGCAGTTCGGCAATTCCCGGGTTTTCGCCCAGCAGTTGCAGTTCCGGTTCGGTCAGGAAACGCGACGCCAGTTTCCGGATACGCTCCGAACGATATTCTATGTCGATGCCCACCGGATGATCCGGATGCAGCAGTACGGCGGCATAGCCTTTGGTGTGTGAAATGCTGATATGGTACGGCGCATCAGGCAGGTAGGGCGCTCCCTGGGGGTGATAGGCAATCCGCGTTTCGTGCCCGAGCAGTTCCCGCAAAAGCATCCGGACGGCCAGCCATTCGGTCTTTCTATCCTCCGACCGGCTGCTGTCCAGGAAGGAGCGGTAGGCGTCCGGCCACTCCGACAGGGCCAGCAATTCTTCCCAGCGTTCCTCGATTTTCCAGATACCCCACAGCGGAGAGGTGGATTTTTGCAGCACAGGCATGATTTATTTCCATTGAAAGGACTGGATCAATTCGACGAGGTCTTTTTCCACATAACCGGTCACCGGCGCCAGCGAATCGGCATCCATCCGGCACTGGTAATAGAGTGCGCCGCGAAAGAACCGTCGGACGCTGTCCGTCAGCGTAAACTGAAGCGGGGAAACCGATTCGCCGGCTATGCGGAACAGCGTGGCATAGAGCGGTATCTCCGGGTCCTCATAACTTTGTTCCGTAATGGCGACGGCATTTTTCGTGCTGTAGAGAAGCAACGTATGGCATTCCCGGGTGACGACCGGAAGCGTCGCCTGCGTGATTTCGCGGTAACTGCAATACACCTTGGCGTTCATGGTTTCGTACGAAAGATTGACCCATCCGGCAGGCGCACCCTCCGGCGGCAACTCAATCATGACCCATTGGGAAATCCTGAAGGTAAAGGGCAGACCCTCTGCGGCGAATTCCCTGTAATGCGCTTCGGGAATATCAATCCGGAAAAACTCCCGGGACTTGGGCGTGTACCCGGTACATGACAACACGCCCATCCCCAAAAGTACGCCGGCCACGACGACGCTATTCCTTTTTCTCAGCCGCCCGGTCAATGACACTGAATTTGATTTTCAACACCCTGCGTTCGTTGGCCTCCAGTACCTGGAAACGAAAGTTCCTGTATTCGATGGTATCCCGGCGTTTGGGCAGGGTGCCTTTGATTTTCAGCAGGAGACCGGCCAGGGTTTCGATATCTTCCGTCATCTTCCCGAAGTGGTCCGGGTCGATGTCCGTTTCGCGAAAAAAGTCGTTCAACTGGATTTTCCCCTCAAAGATATAGCTTTTGTCCGGCAGCCTGAAGAACCGCTTTTCATCGTCATCATCGTATTCATCGGCTATCTCGCCCACGATTTCTTCAATGACATCCTCCAGCGTGACGATCCCGGACGTACACCCGAATTCGTCAACCACAATTGCGATGTGCATCTTGTTGGTACGAAATTCTTCCAGCAGGTGGTCGATTTTCTTTGTTTCGGGCACAAAATACGCCGGCCGTATCAGGCTTTGCCATTCAAACGTATCCTGACGGCTGATTACGGGAAGCAGGTCCTTGGCATACAAAACGCCTTTAACGTTATCTTCCGATTCGCTGTACACCGGGATACGCGAAAAGCCCGTATGGAGAATCACCTTCATCAATTCTTCAAAATGGCACTTCACGTCGACCATCACCATATCCAGTCGGGGAATCATGATTTCGTCCACCCTTTTATTGTAGAAATGAATGATTTCGTCCAGCATTTCCTTTTCATCCATCGGATCTTTGGAAATCATGGCCGGTTCGCCGGCAGACGTTTTTTTCCGGTTATAGCTCATGGAGGGCGAGAGAATGGGTTTGGTCAAGGGCTGGAGTATCCGGTCAACGGCTCCCAGGAAGGGCGCGAGGCTTTGAATGACATGCAGTGCACGCTCCCGTACGATCCACTGGGGAATCAACCTGCCGGAAAGATAGCCCAAAATCATCCATCCGAGGGTGGCATACAGGCAAATCCACGGTAGCGGAAGTGTCCGGCCGCTTAAAACATCGGCAGCATAGATTCCCGACACAATACACCCTGCATGTATCAGCGAACGGGCCATCGTCAATGCGAGAAACGTCCGTTGCGGCTGGTCGGATAGTTGCCAGATAAGTTGGCGCCTAACGGAGTTCTCCTCACGGAGGTCGCTCATCTCATCGGGGGAAAGGGAAAACAGCGCCCTTTCTCCCGATGAGATGAGATACAAAAGAATTAGCAAAATAAGAATGCAGGCAAGCGCAAGAATCGCAGGGGCGGCCGGCTGTTCGCAGATCGCGGACTGAAGGAGCAAGCCCGGGAAGTAGTCGTCAGAGTCCAAGGACAATCGTTGTGGGTGAATACTTCTTAGAACGGCAAATCATCCGCACTTTCCGATATGGCCGGCGGTTCCGCCATCGAAGCCTGGTAGGTCGGCGGCGGTGCAGGCGCAGGCGCATAAGTTGCGGTGGCTGCGGGCGCAGGTGCATGAGCTGCGGTGGTTGCGGGCGCATTGACATTATCTGCGGAATCCGGCCTCCTGCCGCTCCAATAAAATTCGACCCGGTCGGCGTGGATTTCCGTGACATAATGCTTTACGCCATCCTGGCTGTCGTAGTTACGTGTCCTGAGTTTTCCTTCAATATAGACTAAAGAGCCTTTTTTGACATATTTCTCCACGAACTGGACCCGGTCGCGACTGGCAACGATGTTGTGCCATTCCGTCCGTTCGGGAACTTCCGTCCCGTTGGCCAGCGTATAACCTCTGTCCGTCGTGGCTACGCTAAAATTAGCAACAGCATTTCCGTTCTCAAAATACCTTATTACGGGGTCTTTCCCCACATTTCCGATTAAAATAACTTTGTTCAGTGACATATTAAAAATGGATTTATAGTTTACAACACAAATGTAGGAACTTTTTTTTATCCGTCCGCATTGTTCTGTTAAAAAACAGGTCGTGTTGATAAAATCTCAGACGACTTCCGATAAATAGTTGTATATTAGTTTTGGAACAGGATAGTCATCCAAGGCGTTTTTCTCTATTTTCAAATAATTTTTCAGTGCGGCGCTTTCCTTTTGAAGCTCAACCCGGTAAAAAGTAGCATGAAGAACCTGGTGGGACAGGACATGTTTGATGCCGCTCTTTTCGACCGTCAGCACAGGCGTGCCGGCGCCCCTGAACAGCTTCCCGAAGGCCGGCGTTTCCTGCAATCCGGCAAAATCCATCGTTTGCTCCGTTTCTATCAGAGGCAGTTCAAACAGGCCTTTCCAGATGTCGTTTTGGGTACGGCGGTGTAAGTAAGTATATTTCCTGTTATATACAATATATAAATAATGGAAATAGCGGTCGCGTGTTTTGGTTTTATGTTGCTTGACCGGGAACTTTTGCGGGTTTCCGGAGGCGTATCCCATGCACCGGTTCACAAACGGACAGCGACCGCAGTCGGGATTCTGCGGAACGCACTGTAATGCGCCAAATTCCATGACAGCTTGGTTGTGCAGTCCGGCCATCCGGGGATTCATGAGAAGGCGGGCCAGTTCGGTGTATTTTTTTTTCCCTGCCCCCGTATCCATGGGTGTTTGAATCGCATAAAGCCGTCCCAGCACGCGGAAAACATTCCCGTCAACGACCGGATAGGGCTGGTTCCATGCAAAGGAAGCGATAGCGGCTGCCGTATATTCGCCGATACCTTTCAGGGAGAGGATGTCCTCATAACGTTGAGGGAATATACCCCCGAAACGGCGCTGGATATCTTTCGCCGCTTCGTGCAGGTTGCAGGCGCGGGAATAATAGCCCAGCCCCTGCCAGTATTTTAACACGGTTTCCTGCGTGGCTCCGGCCAGACTTTCCACGTCAGGGAACCGCCGGATGAATCGCAGGTAGTATTCCATGCCCTGTACGACCCGTGTTTGTTGGAGAATAATTTCCGAAATCCATATCAAGTAAGGATTCTTTGTTTGCCTCCAAGGCAAATCCCGCTTATTTTTCTCGTACCAGGCAAAAAAAAATCCACTCTCTTGAAAGTTCTCATCCGTTTGAATCATAATCTATTATCTTTTTATTTGTTCGAATTCGGCACAAACATACGGATATCCCGCGAAAATTTATCTCACTTTTTTGAGAAAAAGAGTCGCGTTATTGAAAGAAATACTATATATTTGCAATCCAAAAAATTAGAGTTTTATTCATGATAAAAAGTTTATGGTATGACAAAGGCAGACATTGTTAGTGAAATTTCGAAGAGTACAGGTATTGACAAAAATACGGTTTTGTCCACTGTGGAGTCATTTATGGATGCGGTAAAGAATTCTTTATCCAATGGTGAGAATGTGTATTTGAGAGGTTTTGGCAGTTTTGTAGTTAAGACGAGGGCTCAGAAAACCGCGCGTAACATTTCAAAGAACACAACGATTATTATCCCGGAGCATGATATTCCCTCCTTCAAGCCGGCGAAAGTTTTTTTGAGTAGCGTGGCCGAGAAGTAATAGTCTAAAGTGTTGAATTTTAAATTTGAAGTTTATGCCGAGTGGTAAAAAGAGAAAAAGACATAAAATGTCAACGCACAAGCGTAAAAAAAGACTTAAAAAGAATAGACATAAGAAGAAATAAGTCTTGGTGAGCGGAAAAGAACAAACTGAATGAGGCACATTTAAGTTTGTTCTTTTGTTTCAATACTAAAGAAAATAGTCAGTTGTGGTAAGTGAATTAGTTGTAGACGTAAAACCGAAAGAAATCTCAATAGCTGTATTGGAGGATAAGAGTTTGGTGGAGTTTCAAAAAGAACCCCGGAGCGATTCTTTTGCTGTAGGTAACATCTATCTCGGGAGAGTGAAGAAGTTACTTCCGGGCCTCAATGCAGCCTTTGTAGATGTAGGCTGTAAAAAAGAAGCCTTTCTCCATTATCAGGATTTAGGCTCCAGTTTTAATACGCAGCAGAAATATTTGAAGCAACTGAAAGATGACCCGAAAAGGCACCCTCCTGTGTCCAAAATACAGATATTGCCTGAGATAGAGAAAGATGGAAGCATCGGCAACGTGTTAACCGTAGGGCAGGACGTGCTTGTACAGATTACCAAAGAACCGATTTCGACAAAAGGACCACGCTTGACGGCCGAACTCTCGTTTGCCGGCCGTTTTCTGGTGGTGATGCCGTTTTCAGACAAGATTTCCGTTTCTACCAAAATCAAGTCCAATGAAGAAAGGGCGCGTTTACGTCAATTGATTCAGAGTGTGAAGCCGAAGAATATCAGCGTAATCGTGCGCACGTCGGCCGAAGGAAAGCGCGTAGCCGAGTTGGACGGAGAATTGAAATCTTTGCTCAAACGGATGGAAGATACCCTGTTTAAGACGCCGAAACTGAAAGCGCCGGTGATTACGTATGAAGAAACGGCGCGTATCGTCGCCCTTCTGCGCGACATCTTTAATGCTTCCTTCCAGCATATATACATCAATGACCGGGAAGTGTACCGGAGCGTATATGACTACGTGAACCTGATTGCGCCGGAACAGAAAAATATCGTGAAACTGTATTCCGATGAACTGCCGATTTTTGACAAGTTCGGCATAACAAAACAAACCAAGTCCCTGCTTGGACGTACGATAACGTACAAAGGAGGCGCATACCTGATCATTGAACATACCGAAGCCATGCATGTGATTGACGTAAACAGCGGAAATCGCATGAAAGGCAGTACGGAACAGGAAAAAACGGCTTTTGAGGTGAATCTTGCAGCAGCCGATGAGATTGCCCGCCAGTTGCGTTTACGCGACATGGGCGGTATTATTGTAGTGGACTTCATAGACATGGCGGAGTCATCAAACCGCCAGCAACTCTATGAACACATGAACAAAGCGATGTTGAACGACCGGGCTAAGCATAATATCCTTCCGCTTAGCAAATTCTGCCTGATGCAACTCACGCGTCAGCGCGTACGTCCGATTCTGGATATACAGACTTCGGAGAGTTGCCCCTCCTGCTTTGGGACCGGTATCGTGAAATCATCCATTTTGTTCACCGACAGTCTGGAAGGAAAGATTGACTGTCTGGTGAATGTACATAATGTGAAAAAATTCACCTTGCATACGCATCCTTATGTGGCCGCGTATATCAACAAAGGTATATGGTCGCTGGCATTGCAATGGAAGATGAAATATTCGACCGGAATGAAAATCATTCCGGATCAAAGCCTGGCCTTTCTGGAATACAAATTCTATGACCAGGAGAAAAATGAACTGGATATGCAGGAGGAAAAAGAGATGAAATAGAGCAGGAAAACTCGTTTTTCCTCCACTTTTGATTCTTGCGGTTTTGTCTTATGTGTATGAAGGATGAAAGAAAAAGTTTTTATTTCTTTTGGTGTCATGAGTTTGTTTTTTTCTTCCGTTGCACAGGAAAAAATGGTCAGGCTGTTTCCGGGAGAAGCCCCGGACAATACGGCTGTCTTGGAAGAAGTGGCCGATAAGAGCGGTAACCGGGTGGCCGGCGAAACCGTGCTGCGAATCACAAACGTCAGCAAACCGACTGTCACCATTTACGAGCCTTCCGAAGAGGTGGCGAGCGGCTCGGCAGTCATTGTTTGTCCTGGCGGCGGATATAACCTGCTGGCCTATGACCTGGAAGGAGATGAGGTATGCCTTTGGCTGAATGAGTTGGGTATTACGGCCGTTTTGCTGAAATACAGGGTACCTCAGCCTCCCGGGCAAGGAAAGCACAAAGTGCCCTTACAGGATTTGCAACGGGCGGTCAGTTATGTCCGGGCGAATGCGAGCGCGCTGAATATTGACCCGGACCGCATCGGCGTAATGGGTTTTTCGGCAGGCGCACATTTGTCGGTCATGGCCTGTAATTCGCTTGACAAGCGCACCTATCCGCCGGTGGACACGGTAGATAAGGTGAGTTGCAGGCCGAATTTTTGCCTGCTGGTTTATCCGGCCTACTTGGACGGGGAAAATTTCCGGCTTGCCCCGGAAATACAGGTCTCGTCCAAAACTCCGCCCACGATGCTGATTCAAACCGAAGACGATCGCTCGTATATCAACAGCAGCCTGTTCTACTATTATGCGCTGAAGGAAGCCGACGTCCCCGTCTGGATGCACCTCTACCATCGCGGCGGACACGGTTACGGACTGCGCGACACGGGCGCCGTGGTGAACAGTTGGCCGGACCGGGCGGAAGACTGGTTCCGGGAACTCGGGATCATAGATTAACCTTAGGAGCTGTCAAGAAATAAACCATCCATTTACGGGTCTGTTTTTCGCATTCCTTCAGCCCGAAAATGATTACATACCCCGGTATGCGCACATTTTCGGGCTTTGTACTGCAAAAAA
>JAISOP010000160.1 GCA_031275525.1 Tannerella sp. | reverse complement strand
TCTGCCCGGATGAAGCGGATTTGCGCCCTGAACTGGCGGTATTCGCCGTCCGAAAGGTTCTCCCGGCTTTTCTCGATGCCCTCGAGGACGTAGTTCAACTGTGCAATGACGCTGTATCGCCACTGTTCGCCCACAAAGCTGTTCCGGGTGTCAAAGGTTCCGTTCCCGACCTGGACGATCGGGTCGCTTCGATGCGTGGCGTTGTCCGTCATGCAGTCGTGCATGGTGACTTCGTAATCCCCCCAGAGGAAGGTATAGCAGTTGTCCACCATCATTTCCGCCTGCGACCGGTCGGCCCACCAGGCATCGTCGGCTATGTTGTCGAGCGGCGGGGTGGTCAGCAAACTGTCGCAGCCGGAGACTGAAAACAATACGGCGCAGAGGGCCGAAAAATATCCGATTAATTTAGTTCGTATCATCGTTGTAGTTTTTGAATGGTTAAAATGAAACGTTTAATCCCAGCGAATACGTTTTTGCAAACGGATAGACTGTGGCGGAAGTGATTTCCGGGTCCCATCCCGGCACATAATCCGAAACGGTAAACAGGTTGTCGGCCGAAACATAGACCCTGGCCCTGGCAAAGCCTGCCGCAGTGAGCCACCGTTTCGGCAGCGACCAGCCGAGCTGCATGTTCTTGGCCCGCATGTATCCGGCATTGATTTTCCAGAAATCGGAGACCTCGTAGTTATGACTGGCATCGTCCGACTCCAGGATGCGCGGATATTTGGCGTCCGTATTGTCGGGTCTCCAGTAGTCCATCGCATGTTCATAGACCGGACCGTCGCGGAGGGGCTGTACTGTCCGGTCGTTGCGGATCACATCCTTTTTGCCGAGTCCCTGCAGGAAGAGCCGGAAGTCAAACCCTTTCCAGGCGGCGGTCAGGGTGATCCCGAACTGATAGTGCGGCCAGGGGTCGCCGATCACCACGCGGTCGTTCGCATCCACCCTGTTGTCGCCGTTCTGATCCTTGTACCTCACATCCCCGGCCTTGTTGAGTGCGTTCTGGAAAGGCGCGTTCCGCACCTCTTCGTCCGACTGGAAAAGCCCCAGGGATTCGTAGCCGTAAAGCGAGTTGAAGGGCAGGCCTTCGTCGGTATAGCCGCTGATCCACGGCCCGGTGCCGGCCAGGTCGAGCACCTTGTTGCGGTTGTCGGAGAAATTGGCCGAGAGGCCGTACGAGAAGCCGCCGATCTGATCCTCCCAGCCCGCCGACAGTTCATATCCGCGGTTTTCCACCTGGCCGATGTTGGTGTTTTGATTGCCGAACCCGTATTCCAGGGGCACCGGCAGGCCGATCAGGATGTCCCGGGTGGTTTTGATGTAATACGTGCCGCTGAAATTCAGCCGGCGGTCGAGGGTGAGGAGTTCCAGCCCCAGGTCCAGCCCGCGGGTACGTTCCCAGCTCAGTTCGGGATTCCCGATGGCGCCCACCAGCGCCGTCTGCCGGTAGGTGCCGTTCAGCACCACGCCTCCCATGCCGACGGTCGAATAGCTCGGGTAAAGCCCCAGCCCGGTGGCCGAGCCGGTTTCGCCCCAGGATACCCGTATCTTCAGGTCGTCGACCGCCCGGCGGAGGCTTTCCATGAACGGTTCCGCACTGATGCGCCAGGCGCCCGCGATGGAGGGAAACAAGGCCCAGCGGTTCTCCCTGGTGAAGCGCGACGAGGCGTCGAAACGGAAACTGGGCGAGAGGATGTAGCGGTTGTCAAAGTCGTAGTTCACGCGCCCGAAGAAGGAAGCCAGCGCCCAGTGTGACGCATTGCCGTCGTTGGTCCAGTTGTCTTTCGGCCCGGCGGTCAGCACCCAGACCAGATCCGTCGGGTAGCCGCCCCGCGAGGCGGTTATCCATCCGCTACGCTCGTTTTCCTGCTGGTAGCCGGCCACGGCATCCACCGTATGTGCGCCGAACGTTTTCCGGTAATTCAGCAGCGCCTGCAGGTTGTAGTAAGCCCGGTCGTTCCGGCTTTCGCCCACCGCATTTTCTTCGCTTACCGTCTGCTGGCCGCTGAACGGGTCTTTGTAGACCAGCTGTTTCCTGTGGGAGGACGCATTGGTAAATACGTAATTGACGCCGGCAATGCCGGTCAGTTTCAGTCCGTCCAGGATTTCATAATCGAATTTGAAAATACCCAGCGCGTCATGATTGTCCGAAGTCTCGTTTCCGGATTCAAAGATATTTACCAGCGGATTGATATAGAAGCCGGCATTGTATCCGTAGCTGCCGTCCGCGTAATAGGCCACCATGACCGGACGGCCGTGCTGGATGCGGCTGTAGGCGTCTTCCATGTCGACCAGGTCGTCCCGCTTTCTCAGCTGGTACCGCAGATCGAAGGAGAGGCTAAACCGCCGGGAAACGGCGATATCCGTATTCGACCGTACATTGAACACATTGTGCAGGGTTCTCGGAAAAACGCCGGTCTGGTGGTCGAAGCCGCCGCTGACCAGGTATTTCACGCTCTCCGTACCGCCGGAGGCCGCAATGGAATGGCGCGTGGTCGTACTGTTCCGGATACCGTATTGGAACCAGTCGGTATTGGGGTAGCGGTCGGGGTCGGAACCGTCTTCAAATTTGGCGATCTCGGCCTCCGAATAGACCGGCATCCGGCCCATGTTCTGCTCGGCCTCGTTATATACCCGTGCATACGTGGCCGAACTCACGGATTCGGGCATGTCCGTCGGCGTATGCAGCCCGATATAACCGTTGTATCGGAACACCGGCTTGCCGCTGGTTCCCCTTTTGGTGGTTACCAGGATGACGCCGTTGGCGGCCCGCGAGCCGTATATGGCCGACGAGGCGGCGTCTTTCAGCACGTTGATGGACTCAATGTCATCGGTATTGAGGAAGTTGAAGTCGCCGGGAATGCCGTCCACCAATACCAGCGGCGATCCGGCCCCGTTCAGCGAGGTGGCTCCCCGCAGGTTCATCTCCGGCGCGGTACCCGGCCTCGGCGAGGCCACCACGCTCAATCCGGGCACCTGTCCCTGGATCGCTTCGCCGACCGTCTGTACGGCCCGGTTCTCCAGCACGTCCGACTTCACCGTCGTGATGGAGGTCGCGATGTTGCCCCTTCGCTGCGTACCGTATCCGATTACGACGACTTCCTCCAGCGCTTTGGCATCTTCCAAAAGCGTGACCAGCAGGGGATTCCCCCCCCCCCCCATGCCTGGTAACACACTGACTTCCTGTGTGATATAACCGATGAAAGAGATTTGCAGTATGGCATTGTCCGCCACATTCAGGCTGAATTTCCCGTCCACGTCGGTCACGGTTCCGTTGGTCGTGCCCTTTTCGATGACGTTGGCCCCGACCACCGGTTCGCCGTTGATTTCAATCACCCTTCCCGTAATCCGGGCCACATTTTGCCGTCCGGCGGCCACCACCGGCGCATTCCAACTCTTCAGGCTCAGGATGATTTGTCTCTCTTCCACCCTGTATTTCACGTCCGTCGATGCGAACATGCCGTCCAGGATGTTAAAAATCAACTGGTTCTTCGCCTTCACGTTCACCCTGCGATCTACGTCTATCAGTTTGCTGTTGTACAAAAAATAGAACTCGGACTGTTCCTCAATGGTATTGAGTGCGTCCTCGACCGTCACATTCCGCAGGTCCAGCGAGATGCGCTTGGACTGCGAATACACCACCTCCGCACTCGCCTGGAAGATGATGCAGGCCCATAACAAAACGGTGATACGCATGGTGAATGGTACTTTTGATACGAGGCGAAACAGCGCCTCTCCTCTTGGTTGAACTAACTCTTTTCTCATACTTTCTTTTGTTCGTCAAAAAAATGAATCAATAAAAACGATTTGACAGGTGTATGGGCCGGTTCGTTGCGCGGGTAGCTGCCGGAAGGGTCCATACGATTGATGTTTACGGGAAGATGTGTTTCACATGTTCCTTTTTCCATTCATTATATTAGACGGATGAAAAGCTAAATACCCTACGCGTTTGGACGCTTTTTTTTCCGGGAACCTCCAACGCTACGCTTCGCTCCGCAGAGAAAGAAAAAGTGGTCCGCGAATGTGCGCGAATATCCGCGAATCATTTATTCGCGTGCATTCGCGGACCAGTTCTTTTTTTTTCAGCGGAGCGAAGCGCAGCGTGCATCGGCGGAAGGGTCTGCTTTTGAATGATTGAGTTATTGAATGATTGAATGGTTTTTTGTTCGGATGATGACGGTTCGCTTGGAGTATGCGAAATCTTGATTTTGTTTGGGTTCAATGATCGTGCAGCGGACAGGCGCCGACTTTTCCAGCAGCGAGAGGATGTCCTGAATGGATTCGCCGGTGAAGGTGGCCGAATATTCATAGTCATACAAGCGCTCGTCTTCCAGTTCGATATCGACATTGAAACGGCGCGACAACTGTTTGACTATTTCTGCCATGCCTGCCCGCCGGAACACGAGTTTGCCTTCGCGCCAGGCTGTTTCGACATACAGGTTGACGTCCAAACAAGAGGTAGTCCGGACGGTTCTGGAGAAGGCGAGTTGCTGTCCCGGCCGCAGGGTGACGGGGGTTCCCGGACAGGCGTTGACCACCTCGACCACTCCTTTGGCCAGCGTGACCTTGATGAGGCTGTCTCCGGGATGGGCGTTGATATTGAACTCCGTGCCGCAGGCGCTGACCGTCAAGCCGGCGTCCGTCTGCACGTCGAAGCGGTGTTTCGGGTCGGCTTTGACTGCAAAATAGGCTTCGCCGGCGAGCCGAACCGTCCGCGTATCGCCCGTAAAACGCTGCGGATAGGCAATCGACGAGCCGGAGTTGAGCCACACTTCGGAGCGGTCGGGCAGGACGATTTTGCCGATTTGTCCGTGGGCCACCGTGACGGTAATCTGTTCGACGGGCGCAGGGGCCACCTTGTCTTCGAGAAATTTCACATACAGCCCGCCGGCCACCAGCAGCGGGAGGAAAAGGAGGGCGGCCGCGTTCCGCAAAAAGAGCAGGACACGCCGGCGCCAACGGATGCGTCGTATTTTGCCGTGAACGTATTTCCATCGACGGTCGAGGTCGGTCTTGTGTCGTAGCGACAGCGTTTCCCTCATCTCGAGGATGCGCTGTATCTCTTGGGTCTGTTTAGAATCTCTTTCCATGATTTCTTTCTACCTATTAATAAGACGTACAATTCGTGATATGCCCTATATTAAAAATAACTGCATGTAGAGGAAAAGCGGCAGCGCCGGCAAAAAATCCCTCAGTTCGGCGCGAAGCAGTTTCAGCGCTTTCGTCATATACGCTTCTACCGTTTTGACGGAAACCTGTTGTGCTTTGGCGATTTCCGGATAGGTTTTGCCTTCAAAACGGTTCATGACAAAAATGGCGCGAACCGGTTCCGGCAGTTTGGCCAGCGCAGCGTCCAGCATTTGTTCCAGTTCGGTGAGGGCGTAAAGTTCTTCGGACGACTCGTCGGCAGGGTGATGCGCAAACCGTTCCCTACCGGTCGATTCCGTGTCCTGCCTGCGCAGGAGGTCGATACAGGCGTTTTTGACGGAAGCGACTAAAAAACTGCGAAAAGAACGGTTGAATGCCAGCGATTTTCTGTTCTTCCAGAACTTCAGGAACGTCTCCTGTACGATGTCTTCACAGTCGTCCCAGTTCGGCACATAACGCATGGCATACCCGCATAACGGCGTGAAAAACTGATAAAAAAGCGTCCGGAAAGCCGACTCGTCGTCCTTCATGGCCACCTTCCGGAACAGTTCATCATAGTAATTCATAAGTTATCCCCTTGGTATATGGATCGACAGCCCGGGCACGAACCGGACTGCCATACCGGGCGAACAGGAACTAATTACAGCGGTATCGTATGCCTTACTTCCAACTATGTACAGACTTTTATTCATCCAATGCGCGGGTTTGTGGGCAAAGATACAAAATATTATGAAGGGGCTTTGGAAACAGCCTCTTATCGGACAAGGAGGGCGTATGCACTACGCCCCTACAGCAAACCCAACCTGTACGGCCAACGACGAAGGGGCAACCCTTGCGGTTGCAATCATTGGAAAGACATTCGGATAACAGATGTGACCGACGCTTCGCCCCCCTCTCCTTGTGGAGAGGGGTCGGGGGAGAGGTTTATGGTTCTGTGCAGTTCGGTTTCCCCGAGGCCTGAAAGACCTGAAAGTCTTTTCGCCACAGATCATGATCTTTTCGCCACAGATCATGATCTTTCGCCACAGATCATGATCTTTCGCCACAGATCATGATCTATCGCCAGAAATCATGATCTATCGCCACAGATCATGATCTATCGCCAGAAATCATGATCTATCGCCACAGATCATGATCTTTCATCACAGATCATGATCTATCGCCACAGATCATGATCTTTCGCCGTAAATCATGATTTTTCATCAGAAAATCTGTCCGCGAATGCACGCGAATAAAAGATTCGCGTACTGTACCGTGCACGATATAATTTTGTGCCTGACCGGTTCTGTACAGTTCGGTTCCCCCGAGGCCTAAAAGACCTAAAAGCCTTCTTCCGGTTCGCAACAGGAAGGGTTAGCGCTAAGGAACCGGCGTAAAAATCATTAAATTAAGCAGGTTTATTTTGACCGATTCAATCGTCCGACTATCTTTGTGCAATTATAAAATTAAAAACTTCAATATTATGAAATGTAGTATCAACCTATTCTTATCAGTTATTTTATTTGCAATGATATTCATATCATGCAAGGAAAACGAACGCACGATTGAGCGACCTGTTTTTGAAGTAAGAAACACGAACACGCTTGAAATCGACAAAATTATCCTGACCGACACCGCCACCATCCTCTATGTGGACGCCTTTTTCCGTCCGCATAACTGGATACGCATCGACTCTCTTACCTATCTGCAAGGAGGAGACCGTAAATACAGGATCACGGGTTCGGAAGGCATTGAGCTAAGCAAAGAGTTTTGGATGCCGGAATCGGGAGAGGCCTCCTTTGTACTTATCTTCCCCCAGGTGGATCGTACACTGGAAAAAATCGACTTTATCGAATCGGATTGCGACGGCTGTTTCAAAATCTACGGGATTGACCTGACAGGCAAAGCCCCCTCTTCCGGCTATCCCGAAGGATTGCCGCAGGAACTCCGCGACGCCCAAACCGACCTGTCGGCGCCGTTACCCGATGCGGAACTGAAAATCGGAACCACGCGCGTAAACCTGCATCTGCTGGGATACCGAAAAGGTATGACGAACGGAACATGCACGATGTACAGCGCCCGTTTTTTCCCCCTGGGTCAGGACGAGAAAGTGATCCCCATCGATGAAGATACCGGGAAGGCGTCCGTCGAATTTGAACAGTACGGTACGACGAGGAGTTCGATTCATGCCGCCGGACACTCCATTTCATTCGTCAGTTCCCCCGGGGAAACGATGGATATCTATGTGGATTTGCAGGAACTGGGGAGACGGTCTTCCCACTATGACAAGACGGAAGTCACCCGGCCTTACCTCTACTTTACCGGCCTGAGCGCCGCCGTCAACCGGGCGCTGAACAGTGGAAACGACCCCTATAAACTGAAACTGGGAGGCGAAGAAGAGTATAATGAAATAGCCGGCATGAGCGCAGATGAGTTCACGAATTATTTGATTGCCAAATATAAAAACCTTTCCGGGACAATCAACCGGTCAACGACGCTTTCCCCGCTCGAAAAAGAACTGATTGACACGGAGAATAAAATGATGGCGCAATATTTCATGCTGACCGGTGAAGATCAGTTGGAAAACGCTTTCCGCGTAAAAAATAAAATCCCGTGGGAGCAAAGGATATTGGAGAACTACCCAGCGCCGGAATTTACCGGGAAACATTACGAAGCGATGAAAGAGTTTCGGATCGACGGTACCCAATATTTATATACGGCGCTATTCTCGCAGACATACCCGCTGTTTTTCGGCGGCAAAACGAATCCGGAAACCCTCACCGGCCGGAAAGACGGTTTCCTGTATGACCTGCAAAAGGCTTATCTCCTGGGCCGGAAAGCGGAAAACGGGGAGCCGCTGACGGATCGGGAAAAGGCAGAACTGGAGTCGATAAACAATCCTTTTTATGCAAACGTCCTGTCTGCCGTGGAGAAAAACCTGCTGCGGCAACTTGAAGAGTCAAAAAACAAAACGGGATACACGATTTGTGAAATCCCGAAGGTCTCCGAAGCGCAACTGTTTGACGCCATAGTGGGAAAGTATAAGGGAAAAGTCGTTCTCGTCGATCTCTGGGCCACCTGGTGCGGGCCGTGCCGCGCAGCCTTGAGGCAGACGGAGCCGCTCAAAGACACCGAATTAAAAAGTGACCATCTTGTATTTGTTTACCTCACAGGCCCCTCGTCGCCGGAAACGAAATGGCGCACCATGATTGCCGACATCAAGGGCGAACACTACCGGCTAAGTGAGAAACAATGGAGATTCATCTGTAATCAATTTGAAATTGACGGCATCCCTTCGTATGTATTGGTGGACAGGAACGGCGACTATGAACTGCGCAATGATTTGCGTGATCATGCCACACTGAAGAAAACTTTACTGGAGAAAACGAAAGACCGGTTATGATTCGTCATTTAAACAGGGGGCGCCTGTATAGGGTGTTCCTTTTTTTCTCTCTGCTGTGCCTGTGTGCAGGCATACGGGCACAGCAGTTGCCGCCGGTTTTCGGGGCGGAATATGCGAATAAAACATTTCATGACAGCCGCGCACGGACCTACCTCACGCCCCAGCGCATTGTCTGGAAGTATGACGGTCGGGGGCAGTTGATAAAAAATGCCGAAGGGCTGCTTGCCGCAGGCAACAACGGTCAAAGCGAATTGACCGACAAACAGGTATGCATCATGCGGAGCACCGGCAATGAATACCCCTCGCTGCTGCTCGACTTCGGGCGGGAGATTCACGGCGGCCTGCAAATCGTCACCAGCGCCGCGGGCCGGAATGTGCCGGTGAAGATCCGGGTACGCTTCGGCGAATCGGTATCCGAAGCCATGAGCACGGTGGGCGTGCAGGGAGCTACCAATGACCATGCGATGCGCGACTTCACGATGGAACTGCCCTGGCTGGGCGTGGCGGAGATCGGCAACAGCGGATACCGTTTTGTCCGTATTGATTTGGTCGAACCGAATGTCACCCTCAGCCTGAAAGAAATCAACGCCGTGTTCATCTACCGCGATATTCCCTACCTCGGCTCGTTCCGCAGCAGCGACGACCGGCTGAACCGCATTTGGCTCACGGGCGCCTATACGGTGCATCTCAACATGCAGGAATACATCTGGGACGGCATCAAGCGCGACCGGCTGGTCTGGCTGGGCGACCTCCATCCCGAAGTCATGACGGTCAACACGGTTTTCGGCTACAATGATGTAATTCCCAAAAGCCTCGACCTGGCGCGTGATATTACGCCCTTGCCCGGATGGATGAACGGCATGTGTTCCTACTCGCTGTGGTGGATTATCATCCAGCGCGACTGGTACAAGTATCAGGGCAACCTGTCCTACCTCCGGGAACAGCAAACCTATTTGACGGAACTGCTTCAGTTCCTGTTCACCAAAGTCGATGCCACGGGGAGGGAGAAACTCGACGGCGGAGGCCGGTTCCTGGACTGGCCGTCCAGTCCCAACGCAAAAGGCATTGATGCCGGTTTGCAAGCATTGATGGTCATCGCTTTTCAGGCGGGCGGGGAACTGTGTGCCGTATTGGGCGACAGGGCGCTGGCGGCACAGTGCACAGCCTTGGCCGAACGCATGAAGACGCAGGTGCCGCCGCACAATCAACTGAAACAGGCCGCCGCCTTGCAAGCGTTGGCAGGCATGTTGCCCGCCGGACAAGCGGACGAAGAGGTGATTTCGGTTGGCGGCGTCAAAAACTTTTCCACCTTCTACGGCTATTACATGTTGCAGGCGCAAGCCAAAGCCGGAAACTTTCGCGGGGCCATAGACAATATCCGCACCTTCTGGGGCGGAATGCTGGATATGGGGGCTACGACCTTCTGGGAAGACTTCGACCTGGACTGGCTGGAAAACGCAGCCGGCATCGACGAGTTGGTACCGGAAGGCAAGAAAGACATTCATGCCGACTTTGGAGCGTATTGCTACGAAAAGTTGCGTCACAGCCTTTGCCACGGCTGGGCTTCCGGCCCGACCGCCTGGTTGAGCGAGCATGTATTGGGCGTGACGGTAGTTGTTCCTGGATGCAAGGTACTGAAAATCGAACCGCATCTGGGTGACCTCGAATGGGTAGAAGGGACCTTCCCGACACCGCAAGGCATCGTAAGCATCAGCCACAGGAAAGGCCCGGACGGGAAAATTAAAACCAAGGTGAACGCCCCCAAAGGAGTAAAGATTATCTATTAAGGAGCTGTCAAGAAATAAACCATCCATTTACGGGTCTGTTTTTCGCATTCCTTCAGCCCGAAAATGATTACATACCCCGGTATGCGCACATTTTCGGGCTTTGTACTGCAAAAAA
>JAISOP010000147.1 GCA_031275525.1 Tannerella sp. | reverse complement strand
TTTTTTGCATTACAAAGCCCGAAAATGTGCGCATACCGGGGTATGTAATCATTTTCGGGCTGAAGGAATGCGAAAAACAGACCCGTAAATGGATAGTTTATTTCTTGACAGCTCCTAAGACTGGCGGGAGGTTGCGTAGCATGAGTTATTTCGTATATTTGCCGGTAATTTATAAATCACTAAACTTAACTGGAATGATAGATTTAAACAGGAAGAAGAATGTTTGTATAGGATGTTTCTGCGTACTGTTACTGGCGTGTACGCAGGCGCCGAAAAAGGCGGAAACAGATACGGCCGGCCAATCCCCGGCACAGTATGTCAATCCCTTTGTGGGCGTGGCTTATGTCGGGCATACGCATCCGGCGGCGCAGTTGCCTTTCGGCCTGGTGCAGGCGGGACCGGATACGGGTACGGACAAGTGGGAACACTGTTCGGGGTATTGCAACGGGGATCAGTCGATTATCGGGTTCTCGCATACGCACCTGAGCGGTACCGGCTGTCCTGATATGGGTGACGTCATGCTGATGCCGGTGGTGGGCAACGTGTCGCTCGACCGGGGGGATGAGAATGATACCTCAACGGGTTACCGCTCGGCCTTTTCGCACGATTCGGAAGAGGCGCATCCGGGCTATTACAAGGTGGCGCTCGACGACTACGGGGTCACGGCCGAAATAACGGCTACCCTGCGTACCGGTTTCCACAAGTACACCTATCCGCAGTCGGACGCCTCGGGCCTGGTCCTTGACCTGGGACACGGGATCGGCGACACGGCGCTGGCTTCCGAGGTGCGTTTCCTCGACGAAACCACGCTGGTCGGCAAGCGGCGGTCCACCGGGTTTGTGGCAGACCATACGATGTATTTTTGCGCCAAAGTGTCCAAACCCATTACGCAGTTTGTGTCGTATGTGGATGGGAAAACGGGTGCGGAACGTGCACTCAAGGGAGTGACCACCAAATACCTGCTGCAATTCGCCACGGAAAAGGACGAAGTGGTGCAGGTCAAGGTAGCCCTGTCGACCGTGAGTGAGGAGGGTGCACTCAAAAACCTGCTGGCCGAAACGCCGGGATGGGATTTTGAGCAGGTCAGGGCCGAGGCTACCGAGGTGTGGAACCAATACCTCCGTGTGATTGAGGTGACCCCCGTCAGCGAGGAGCAGCGGATTTCGTTTTATACTTCGCTCTATCACGCACTCTTGATGCCCAACCTCATTACGGATGTGGACGGCGTGTACCGCCTGGCGGACGGACGGCTGAAGGCGGACAACCGGAAAGACAAATTCATGAACTTTTCGCTCTGGGATACCTACCGGGCGGAGCACCCGTTGCTGGCCCTTCTGTTTCCGGAGATAGACGCGCGCTGTGTGGAATCCATGCTACAGGTTTACCTGGACCGCGGCGTCCTGGGCACCAACGACTACGGACAGAACGAGACCTGGTGTATGATTGGCAACCACGCCGTGCCGGTGATTGTGGACGCCTACCTGAAGGGGATCGTGACGGAGGATAAAGACCTGGCGGCCGAAGCTATTTACAACTCGCTGACCCAACCGCACGAGAAGTCGGACTGGGAGATGTACAACCGATACGGGTATTATCCTTTTGACCTGCTGGAGGTGGAATCGGTTTCGCGTACGATGGAACACTGTTATGACGACTATTGCGCGGCGAAGTTTTTCGGCTGGTTAGGTAAAACGGAAGAAGAGGCTTTTTTCCGCAAACGCTCCGGTTACTACAAAAACCTGTTTGACGGGGAGACCAAACTCATGCGTGCAAAAGATTCCAAGGGGCAGTGGCGCACGCCGTTCGACAAGTTCCTGCTTTCACATGCCTCGACCAGCGGTGGCGACTATACCGAAGGCAATGCGTGGCAATATACGTGGCACGTGCAACACGACATCCCCGCCCTGGTGGACCTGCTGGGCGGCAAGGAGGCGTTCGGACTCAAGCTGGATTCGCTCTTCTTCCTCGACACACGCTCGCTGGGCGGCGGCTTCCACGGCGACGTGACCGGCATGATCGGCCAGTATGCCCACGGCAACGAACCCAGTCATCACGTGGCCTACCTCTACAATTATTCCGACAAGCCCTACAGGACGCAGGAACTGATTCGCCGGATATTCGACGAGTTCTATTTCCCCACGCGCGACGGACTGAGCGGCAACGACGACTGCGGACAGATGTCGGCCTGGTACCTCTTTTCGGCGCTGGGTTTCTACCCGGTCGATCCCGTGTCGGGCGAATACCTCATCGGCGCACCGCAGGTACATGCCCTGACGCTGCACCTGCCCGGCGGCAAGCGTTTTGAGATGAAGGCCAACGGCCTGTCGAAGGACAACAAGTATGTGAAGGCCATCCGCCTGAACGGACAGCCGCTCACGGGCTTTGTCATCACCTATGACCAGGTGAAAGAGGGCGGGTTGCTGGAGTTTGACATGGCCGGACGGCCGCAATGAAAGCGCACGTATCTTTCATTCCGTTTTCCGGGCGGATACGATTTGAAAAATCATCCCCCTGTGCCGGCAGATGCCGGGGGGTGCGCATGGATTGCGCGGAAAATCATTTAAAGCGGCAGGAAACATGAAGCGGAATCCCCAGCTATTACTCTTAGTCGGCGCTCCGGGGTCGGGCAAAAGCACGTTTGCCGAACAGTTGATCCGGACGGAAAAAAACTGGATGCGCCTGAGTCGCGACGACCTCCGCCTGATGAATTTCAACCATTCCATCCTGTCGCGATACGAGGAAAGTTTGCTTTCGGAAATGCTTGACGGCATGATAAAAACAGTGCTTCGCAAGAAATACGGCGTCCTGCTCGACGCCACCCATTGCCGTGCCCGGTACCTGAACCATTATATCAAAAAGTTCAATACCATGGCCGACATATCGTTCAAGGTGTTTGAATGTGAAACGGAGGAATTGATTGTGCGCTGCGAAAAGCGCTATGCAGCAACCGGCCGGTATGTTCCCGAAGAGGTCATCCGGCGCTATGTCGCCGAACTGGAGACCCTGAAGCAAACTTTCGACTTCACTCCCAGACCGATGAAACAAGGAAAGCAGTGATTAGTGGTTAGCGGTTAGTGGTTAGTGGTAAGTGGTTAGTGAGGGTAGGCGTTTTTCACTAACCACTAACCACTAACCACTAACCACTAATCTTTATTCGTGTTTGCCGGTTTCGCGTTCTTCCCAGCCGCTTTTTCCTTCGTCCATATACACCTCGACCAAGGTGTGCGACACGCGCGGGTCAACATCCTCAACCAACTGGATACGCAACGGGTTTGCCAACCGTTCCCGCCATGCCAGTACAGGCTGGTAGGGCGTTTCGCCGTCGATCCGGTAGATCAGGTAGGCCCATTTTTCGGAAAACATACTGCCTTTCAACGCCGGAATCACCTGTTGCATGTTGGAGGCCAGGAAGCTGAGCGACAGCGCACGCGTCCAGTAGATCCACGGTCCGCCGGTGATGTAGAAATACGGATTCAGCAGGCTCTGGCGCGACTCGAGCGAAGCATTGGTGTATCCCAGGTTGATGCCGGCAAATCCCAGGCCGGTTTCGGCGTTGTAGAAGGTGATCCAGGGCACGTCGGCTTCCATTTTCAAGTCGGTCAGGTCGGCCATGTGGAGCACGTCATACGTCATCACCCGGTCACGAATGACGTCGTACCAGGCCGCATGGGTAATCAACTCGCGCTTGAGCACGATCTCGGCATTGCGCAAGGCCAGGCACTGCACCGTCTCGTTGATGCGCATCGTGGTGGTAGCGAAGAAGTAGGGGACACCCGGGAAGAAGTCGTACCGGACGGAAGCATCCACTTCAGGCATATTGCGCAGGTGTCCCCAAAACTCGCCCGTAGCCAGCGCCGGGCCGGAGATGGAGTGCATCTGCTGGTCGAGTTTCCAGTCGGCGGTATGCGTCCAGGCCCGCGGGGGCACGTAGATACCCGGGTTCCAGTGGATCGCCCCGTTGGTTTCCATGCGGTGGTAGAACGGGTTTTCCGGGCTGCTTTTCAGCGTAACCTGGTCGATATGGCCGGAGGCGGGATGAAGGACGATGTTCAGCAGGTCGTTATCGACGGTCAGTCCCGGCAATTCGCCCTGCACGCGCAGGTCGGTCCGGTAGGTCTTGACCATCGCCTTGTCGTTGTTGTAATAAACCAGGAAAACCTTGCTGCTCCCGGCCGGCACGTCGGCCAGGAAAGCCACCTTACAGGTGACGGTCGGCATCCAGAGGGGGATTTGCCGTTCCGGTTGCCCTTCCTCCAGCGGCGCCAGGTTATCCTTTTCCAGGTATTTCCGTATCTCGAACACCTGGCTGGGGACTTCGCTCAGGCTGTGGTCGGCGGGATCGACGGCCACCACCCGGATTTCGCGTTTCAGGTCGGTCACCTCGTCCGGGTAAAACGGAAGCAATACCTCCACGGCCTCGTTTTTCCGGTCGATACCGGCCGTTTCGCTGAGCACGACCGACTTGTAGCTTTTCCAGGCCGGGTCAAAGACGCGCGTTCCGGAAGGCGCCCTCAGCGTCTGCACGGCCGAGAGGATGCGGTCGTTGGGCGAAGGCTTGACCGACTTTTTCAGCCGGACCTTCAATTCAATCTTATACGACTCTCCCGGCTGCCATTTCACCCATGCCGTGACATGGGGATGGCTATAGAGCGAATTGTCCTGCGAGAGGGCGTAGCCCGAAGGCGGACGGTGGATATATCCGGGTTTGTCGGTTTCCTCGACCACGTCGCCCCGGTAGAGATTGACAAAACGCAGGGGTTGTCCGTTCACCGAGGCTTCCACCTCGATCATCGACGGTTCGGGGAGTTCCATTTCCGCCCTGAAATGGTAGAACGGAATGGAGGGAACAGGATAACCCAGTTCCATACGGGTTATCTTCAGGCTGCCGGCAACCTCTTTCGCCCGCGTCAACCACGGCAGGCCCACAAGGCACAGCAGCACTACGATACGATAAACATTTGATTTCATATTGAACTCTTATTAATGAATTGAGAACTTCCGAGAATTGAGAATTGAGAATTGAGAACTTCCGAGAATTGAGAATGGAGAATTGAGAATTGAGAATTGAGAATGAAAACCTCTCCCCCGACCCCTCCCCACAAAGGGAGGGGGAGAGTGACGTCGGTTTACAACGCTTGTTACAATTATTCATTCTCCATTCTCCATTCTCCATTCTCAATTCTTTCTGGTGATCAGGTTTCTTTTCCGCAGTTCTTCGAGGCCATTCATCCAGTGGCCGCTATTTCCCCAGATGTAGTAGGAGAAGTACATAACGGTTTTTGGGGCGATGGGGGTCCAGGGTTGGAACTCGACGTAGGTATGCGGCGCTTCCCCGTTGGCGGGGAGGTTCATCCACATGTGCAGGAACAGGGGCTGCGCAACGGGGAAGGCGCCGATAAAAGCGATGTCCTCCTGCGTATCATGCCCCGCGTTCCAGCCCTCGGCCACCTCAATAGCCTGTCCATACATGGTTTCGGGCCTCATGCGGTATTCCTTCGGGCCGCCCGTGGCCGGGACGGTGAACACGTCCTCCGTGCCGTGACTCTTCCCCAGTTCCAGGATAGGCTGGGGGCCGATAACGTTGGCCTCGGGATTCCGGAACGCCAGCGCCCATTGGATCTCCAGCAGGGGCGTATTGCCGTAGAGGGTGAAGATCTTTTTGAGCCGGTTGCCGTAGTAATCGGTTTCCATTTCCACCCGGACATAGTCGCCCTCGCTGCGGAGAATCTTCGCGTCATACACCCGGTGCGTTTCCATGCTGGCCTGTCCGAGGAAGTCTTCAAACCCGCCGTAGGGATAGAAACCCCTCGTGCGGAAGGGCGCCCGGTGGTTGGGCGTCTTTTCGGGCCATATCTTGAAGAAGACATTTTCGTTCCGGCTCTTGACGATGTATTCGATCACCCGTGCGCCGGTACGGAGCAAGGTCACTTGCACCGAGTCGTTTTCCAGCCGGTATTCGTTGACCCCGTCGCTGTTGAGGTCGATTTCGTAGGCATACGGCCGGCCCTCAGCCTTGCCGACGCCCAGTTGCGTTTCGGCTTCCGTGTCCAGCGCCTTGGTGCGGACCAGGTAGGCGCCCGGAGGGAGTTTCAGCCGGAAGTTCATTTCCCGGAAGGTAGCCGTAGCGGTCTGGCACGTTTGAGTCTGCCGGAGGACGGGTTTCTTCAGGTCGCCCGTCTTATAGACAAGGACTTCTACCGGGAAACGATCCTTGGGGGAGAAGTTGTGGACGGTGACCGGGAAGTCGATCTCCGGCGCATGGGCATAGCGCAGTTGGTGGGCAGAGATAGCCGGCGGCAGGTCGAGCATCGTGAGCGTGCGTTTCTCCTTTTCGCCTGATACGAAGGAGACGGCAATGGGGTTGGTTCTCCCCATCGCCTCCCGGCCGGGTTGCAGGGGGATGCGGAACTGTTTCTCTTCGTAGCCCTGCAAGGTGACGGCGTCCGGCAGGTCGCCGGCCCGCAGCCGGGAGGGCAGCGTCAGTCCCAGTTCGCCGCTCACCGGCGAGGGACTGAGGTTCCGCACCGTGACAACCAGGTCATATCCCTCCGTCCCGGCCTTCAGGTCGAGCCGGTCGTTGAAGTAATCTTCCAGATAGATCCTGTCCAAGTAGAGCAACTGTACGGCATGACGCCAGGCGGCGGCTCCCAGCGCCAGCGCCCCGGGCAGTACGGCCACTTCCCTGCGGTCCAGGATCGCCTCCCAGAGCGTTTGGCTCGTCAGCGCCTTTTCTTTTTCAATAAACACAATCATGGAAGAGAGCAGGTGGCCGCTCAGGAACCCGGTCTTGTTGACAAAGGGCTTGTTTTCGTTATTGATTTGGTCCTTGTTGCCCTCCGTGGCAAAGACGCCGTCGTATTCGTATTGATCGCTCTCCGGGTCATACACCGGGCGGAAGACATAGCCTCCCTTTTTGCGGGCAAAGTCAATCCAGGCCTGTTTGGTAGCCATGTCCTGCACCTGCAGGCCCTCGTAGTCGGCACAGCCATAGACGGGCGAAAAACCGACCTCCGCCACCACGGGCAGGTTCACTTCCTCCACCCAGCTTTCCAACTCCCTTTTGGCCAGGAAGTCCATGTATCCGTCAAAAACGAACCACGAGCACCCTTCGTTCATCCCCGTTCCCATCACCTCCAGCGGATGTCCGGCGGCGCAGGTGACGCTCTTCAGGAGCGAGGCGGCGCCGAAAAAGCCCTTGTAGAGGCGATACCTGTCTAACAAGTCGCGCGTGGAGGCCAGCAAGGTCCGGAAGCGTTCCGGCGCTTCGGGCGAAGCGGAGGAAAGGACAAAGAGGCAGGTGGCGCCGTTGACCAGGTAGAAGGCCTTGAGCGGCTGGAGGCCGGGGTCGTTCCACTGGTGGCTGCCGAGCCGCCCGGACCAGTCAAACCACCCGGCGGCCTTTTCCTCCAGTTGGCGTCCCAGCGCGGTTTCGGGACTGGTGACCACCAGCACGTGGCCGCTTTCCAACGCCCTTTCCAGCGCCTCCTCACCCGGATGGTCGAGCGTCCGGCAGGGCGTAGCCAGCAGGCGCGAGAGAAAGCCCTCCTGCATCAGCAGGCCCGGCAGTCCCAGGTCTTCGGCCACATCTATCTTGCTTTGCAGGACAGTCGATCGCAGGTCGGGCACGGCCGCCTTGAACAGATGGCCATACCTGTACCATTCGGAATAGGTATCATGCCAATAATTAGTATATCCGTTGAACTGTATATTCCTTTTAATCAACGGCAGGTCTTCATCCGCCGGTTCCGTCCGGAAACCGGATAGCCTCTGGCCCGACGCCGTCGTGAGACACAGGGCGGCCGCAGCCAGTGACAGTAACATCGTCCGCAGACGGGATAGATTCTTTTCCTTCATGAGGGTTTGGTTTAAATTAATCATATAACATCGAAGAAATTGAGAATTGAGAATGGAGAATTGAGAATGAATTAAATCCCCTTCCCGGGGGACCCGGGGTCCCCTTCCCGGGGAAGACAGCCTTCCCTTCCCGGGGAAGACAGCCTTCCCTTCCCGGGGAAGACAGCCTTCCCTTCCCGGGGAAGACAGCCTTCCCTTCCCGGGGAAGACAGCCTTCCCTTCTCGGGGAAGACAGCCTTCCCTTCTCGGGGAACATAGCGTTCAATGTTCGTTGCCCGGTATGGGCACCTCCGGTATGGTCAGGATGATTTCGAAGCGGAAGGTACGCGGCGTCTTGCTCAGCTCGCTCTTGCTGCCTATGCTTTGCGTCGTTACTTCCAGGAAATATTCACCTACGGCAAGCGAAGGGATAATGACGGTCAGGTGCGAGGGCAGGTTGTCGATCAGGTCGCGATCGTTGACCCGGAAACGCAAACCGCCTTCTCCTACGGCGACAAACCAGACGCCGATCACGTCCGGGTCTTCGCCGGCAATGCGCAGCCGCTGTCCGTAGATACGGAGGTTGCGGCCGGGCGTCAGCTCGGAATTGACCTTGCCGCTGTAGAGGTCTTCCACCCGGTTGATCACCGGTCCCGTCTGCGCCGGTCCCAGAACCAC
This sequence comes from Tannerella sp., assembly GCA_031275525.1. Lineage (GTDB taxonomy): Bacteria > Bacteroidota > Bacteroidia > Bacteroidales > Tannerellaceae > Tannerella. The sequence goes on along the minus strand of JAISOP010000147.1, from coordinate 3,763 downwards.
CACCTTGGAGGCCTCCAACGCACGGTGCATTTCGAGCGTAGGACTCATGATGACGGTTTTGCGGTTGACTTCCGGGTCATACTGTGCTGCGTCGCCCTTGAAGGCTCCGGGTACGGAGGGCCGCATGTGCGACACGCCGTCCACCACACTGTTGCCCGTCGCAATGGCCGTACGTTTGAGTTCGTCGGCGACGTTCAGGACACTCAGGATGGTCTCGTAACGCAATTCGGAGCGCTGCTCTACGATCTTGCGTGCAATGGTGGTATTATACCACGTACCGTTCAGTTTCACGGTACCCACCCGGTCACTCGGATCGGGCGTCAGTGGGTTGTCATGCAACACCACATTTAAAATTTGATCTGCCATAAGACTTTCTGATAATAATTTAATGTCTGTAAATAATTCCACCCTGTTCGCCGGAAATGCAGGGGTTGTACCTTGCGGATCGCCCCTGCTGATGGTTTATTCAGCTAAACAGGGTCAGTGTTTGATGATTAGTTTCACCGTATGAGGTTTGACTACACCCGGAACATATATGTGAAGAACATATATGCCATCCCGCAAATCGGAAACAGGAACGGATATCTGCTCTTTGCCGACTTGCTCCTCTTTCCGCAGAGTGCCTTCCAGGTCATACACCTGAACGGTATATACCTGATTTTTCGCTTTCTGTGCCGTCAATGCCGCCGGATCACTTCTTTGTATCTCTATATTGACAACGCTGTTCGCCGGATTCGGATAAATTACGATGGGGAACAGCTCTTCCGGTGAATAGAGAGAATCCGGGGGGATCGTAATATATTTGGTGATCTCTGTCGTACTTCCCCAGGGTAACAGGGTTAGTGTTGCATACCACGGGTAGGGCATGGGAGGAGAACTGAGTACAACCGTGTTCGTTCCCTGACCGCTGTAAACCGTCAGGGGCAGCGTAACAGACCACGTCCCGGTCAAAAGAGATGAATAGGACGCAAACTGTGCATACGGGTATTCGGACGGGCCTGATATGGTTACATTGGTCAGGCAACTGGCCGCATTGTAACTGGTTCTGATCACATTGCCCGGCTGCGTACCAAATCCGAGATTGAAATTTATGCCAACTGATGGCAGCCAATGACAATAGCTCATCATTGTTCCTCCATTGGCCGGATTACCCGGTAAGGGGCAATCTCCGTAGGCTGTGCCTGCTGGATTTTCTGTATATCCGGCACATCCATCTATCGCCGTATTGTTTCCATTCCATACGCAGGCATGGGTATGTCTTGACCCAAACAGATGACCAAATTCATGCGTAACAACATATACCGTCCAACTGTAGGTTGGGAAAGTAGAATAGCTACTTTCTATCATTGATACGGCAAGTTTCTGACTGGTTGTATTCAGGCAAAGCGCATTATGGACAGCTGCCGCCTGACCTCCGCCTAATTCGGAACGAAATGTCAACAATATTCCCAAGTCGCCATTGATTGAAGTTCTTGTATTCTGAAACTGGGCCAAAAGTGCTGATGTGCTTGTCGCAGTGTAAGGATCCGTGGAAGTCCATATATAAATAGTTGAAAGAGCTGTCGGTATGCTCTCCGCTGCATAAAGCGTAGCCACCTGATTAAATACACCTGTTATATAAGACTCTACTCCACCGATACTGCTTCTCGCCTGATAGATATCATATTCCGTTTCAACATAGAACTTTACATACTTAAGACTCGTAGCTGAAACCGTACCCAGCAGTACGTTGGGATCATACGGAATAAACAGGTCATCCGGCGTTTCACATTCAAAAGAAGGCTTCTCTGCCAGATTTTTGTCATTGTACAGAAGATGCTTTCCATACAGATTCTCTTTTCCAATGACCAGGTTACCTTCATCCGTTGCGATCAGCCCCATGATTTCATTATCCAGAAAAGAAACGGCAACCCGACTGTTTGAATCATTTTTGACAATGCCGCGATAATGCCTGAAGTTTCTGTTTGCCGGATACGTTTCTCCGTCGGAAGTGACGACTTCATAATCATAAAAGGCCTCCGGGACTTCCATCAATTCCAGTGAAAGATTTCCCTTTTCCAGCGGAATATCCAGGCTGATTGCGCTGCCTGCGTTTTCCGGCTTGGATGCATCATAGGTGAAAAAGAGCACTTCTTCACTGTTGTTGAATTTACTCAAAAGACGCCTGTCGTCGGGAGCGCTTTCCCTTACAAGTACGGACGAAAGCGTTTGAAATTCCACATTCGAGACTTTGGCCTGCTGAATGTTGGAATACAGTACATTTTCCTGCCCGAACACTGCGGATACGGCAAGAATTAATACTACAAAACTGAATTTCATTTTTCTTGTTTTCATAATTCCTTCTGTTTATTCGATTCGTGAAAATAATGTTTTAAACTCTTGATCCGGATACGCTATTCCCAAGTCTGTATAAGCCGTCTGTGGATACACAACCATTTTGCTTAATGATATCTGGCAATAAACCGCCTCCGCATCACCCATTTTGAGATTGGGTTTGGGATTTAATGGCAGACAGGCAGGACAGAGAGGAAAAGGAGCGTATGCATACACAGATTCTTTTTTCTCCGCACTGCTGCCGGAAACGGTCAACGTCCCGTCCTCCCCGAAATGATATACAATCTCTTCGCAGGAACGGTCTGTCACATCGTCGCCGGTTATTTCCAGCATTAATTTCCATTTTCCAACAATGTCATCCACATCCTCTTTTCCGGCTTTTTCCGGTGAAGGACATGCCGCCCTTGCATACACTCTGTCGAAAGACGTATCTACCGGTTCCTCGGCTTCTTCAACTGTTGGCGTTTCCTCCGGTTGGGGAGGCTCGTCCGCCGGAATCTCTTCCGGGTTCTGTGTTCCGGTTACGGCCACTTCTTCTTTCTCGGTTTCGGGTATATTCCCCCCGTCATCGGCACGGTCACACTGCGTAAGCATACCTGCGCACATACAAAGCAATACTATATTTGTTCTCATAAGACTCTAATTTATTTGCGAGTAGTAATTTAACTTGATAACACACGAAAACAGGCCCCCTGAAATCTCACGGGGCCGTCGTGATATAGCGTCTCTTGCCCGATGCCGGTAAAATGAAGATCGTTTCACTATGAATGTTTTTTTGTTTCGCCAAAGATAGCCTGTTTTCCGGAAGAAAGAATGCCGGGAGACGGCTTTATCTCAAAATATATGATTAATTAACGAAAGGAGAATTAGTGGTGAGTGGTGAGTGGTTAGTGGTTAGTGAGGGTGAGCGTTTTCACTAACCACTAACCACTAACCACTCACCACTAATTCTCAATTCCTTTTCAGGTTAGGGTTCAGGATCACGTCGCCGTAGGGGTAGGGGACATACATTTTGCTGTCGTCCCAGTTGCCCGTCACCGGCACGGCCTCGTTCCTGAACACGCCGGGCGCCACCTCGATCATCGGGTTTTGCTTCCGGTACTCGAAATGGTCTTTGATGCGGTACATCCGGAACATGTCCCTCGCCCGCGGCGCAATGCAGCCCCAGTAGTAACCCCCGATCTCCCAGCCGTGTTCGTTGTAGGCGGCCTCGGCCAGCTGATCGGGCGTCATGGCGGTGGAGTATAGGTTCGAGGCCTTGCCGTCGGCGCGGTTGCGCACCCGGTTCAACACCTCGACGGCCTGGGCATTCACCTGGCCCGATCGCCCGACGGCCTCGGCATACCAGCAGTACACCTCCGACAGTCGGATCACCTGGTGCATCTTTTCGCCGCTGTAACTGATGGCTTGGGGATCGGTGTAGTCAAAT
>JAISOP010000131.1 GCA_031275525.1 Tannerella sp. | reverse complement strand
ATAGCCGCATCGAATGCCTGTTCACACCGGAACCACTAATAACCTTTCGCTTCATCGGCGTCCCTAATTCTTACTTCAGCATACTTTTTACATCACCATCAAAAAATAAACCATCCATTTACGGGTCTGTTTTTCGCACTCCTTCATCCTGAAAATGCTTACATACCCCGGTATGCGCACACTTTCAGGCTTTACACTGCAAAAAACAACTCCCGTAAATTTTGGATGGTTTATTTCCGGACAACTCCTTAGAAAAGCACGGCGGCCGAGATGGACCAGGTGTGGGTTTTGCCTTTGTACTCCGGCAGACTGCCGGTGTCCTGTGTTTTGAAATTGTTGGTCAATCCCAAGCCGTAAGTCAATCCCACTTGCAGGAAACCCAGGGCTTCGGCTCCGGCCGAGAAGTTCAAGCCGGTGCTGAAGTTGTCCGCTTTCACCTGACCGCTGACGTCGTGGTACAGCCCGCTGATATCCCATATCTTCCGACCTCCTGTCCGGAAACCGAAATACGGCCCTGCTGCCAGGTAGGGTTTGATCAGCGGCGTCATCAGTTTCCATTTTACATTCATGGGAATTTCGAGGTAATTGCCCTTTATCGCCAGATTTTTCACTTCACCGCCTTTCTGCGTAAACAGCAAGGCCACGTCCAAACCCCAACCCGTAGACGGTTTCACGTATTCGAGCATGGGGCCGAGTTGGAAGCCGGTAATGTTGTCGGCATCCAGTACGTCGTTGTTGAACTTGACTGTGGCAATGTTAACGCCGGCTTTGGCGCCGAAACTCAGTTGCGCATGTACTGCAGGCGCCAGCATCAGGGCCAGCGCTCCGCTCAGAATAATTTTCATCGTTTTCATAATCTATCGTATTAAAATCTATTGTCAAAAAAATCGTTGTCTAAAACTCTGCATTGTTTGGCGTACGCGGAAACGGAATGACATCGCGGACATTCGCCATGCCGGTGACGAACAGCAACAGCCGCTCGAAACCCAGCCCGAAACCGGAATGAGGCGCCGTCCCGAAACGCCGGGTATCCAGATACCACCAGATGTCTTTCTCCGGTACGTTCATCTCCTTTGCCCGGGCAGCCAGCTTGTCGTAATTCTCTTCGCGCTGCGAACCGCCGATGATTTCGCCGATTTTCGGGAACAGGACATCCATCGCACGCACTGTTTTCCCGTCGTCGTTCTGTTTCATGTAGAACGATTTGATTTCCTTCGGATAATCCGTCAGAATCACCGGACACTCGAAATACTCTTCCACCAGATACCGTTCGTGTTCGGCAGCCAAATCCGCGCCCCAGTATATCGGAAACTCAAACGCTTTTCCGTCGGCGACGGCCTGCTCCAGTATCCGGATTCCTTCCGTGTAGGAGAGGCGGACAAACGACTGTTTCAACACGAAATTCAACCGTTCCATCAGTCCCTTGTCAAACATTTCACTCAGGAAGCGCAGGTCGTCGGGGCAATGGTCCAGCGCCCATTGCACGCAATACTTGATAAAGTCTTCGGCCAGTTGCATGTTATCCGCAATCTCGTTAAAGGCGACTTCCGGCTCAACCATCCAGAACTCGGCCAAGTGGCGCGGGGTGTTGGAATTTTCGGCGCGGAAGGTCGGCCCGAACGTATAAACCGCTCCCAGCCCCATGGCCGCCAATTCAGCTTCCAGTTGTCCGGAGACGGTCAGGCCGGTCTGCTTGCCGAAAAAGTCACGGTCATACAGGATAGCGCCGTTTTCGTCCTTCCGGAGGTCATACAGGTTCAGGGTCGTGACCTGGAACATCTGTCCGGCGCCTTCGCAGTCGGAACCGGTGATAATCGGCGTATGCACATGGAGGAATTCGCGTTCGTGGAAAAAGGTATGGATGGCCATGGTCATGTGGTGAGCAATGCGGAAAACGGCGCCGAAGGTGTTCGTCCGCGGGCGCAGATGGGCAATCTCGCGGAGGAATTCCAGCGAATGGCCTTTCTTCTGAAGGGGATACGTGGCCGGATCGGCTCCGCCGTACACTTCTATCTCGTCGGCCAGCACCTCCACGCGCTGTTCCCCTCCTTGCGAGGCTACCAGCGGTCCGACCGCCCGGATACAGGCGCCCGTCGTAACCGCTTTCAGCCGCTCTTCGCCCAGCCGTTCCACGTCGGCCACTATTTGCAGGTTATGTATGGTAGAGCCGTCATTCAATGCAATAAACTGTACCCGTTTATTGCCTCTCCGGGTGCGCACCCAACCCTTCGCCTCTACGGTCGAGCCATGCGCCTCCGTCTTCAGCAGCTCCGCGATTCTTGTCCGTTCCATCTCCCGCCTATTCAAACGCGCCCATCCGGAGCATGTTCACTTCCTTTTCATTCAGGTAGCGCCATTTTCCGCGTCCCAGATTCTTTTTCGTCAGGCCGGCGAAATAGACCCTGTCCAGTTTCAAGACGCGGTAGCCAAGCGCTTCAAACATGCGGCGCACAATCCGGTTCCGTCCCGAATGAATCTCGATGCCTACCTGCTTTTTATCGCTTTCGTCGGCATAGCTGACGGCATCGGCATGGATTTCACCATCATCCAGTTCGATTCCAGTGGCCAGTTTCTCCATGTCCTCAATGGCGACTTCCTTGTCGATCCAGACGTGGTAGATTTTCTTTTTTTTGTAGGACGGATGGGTGAGTTTGGAAGCCAGGTCGCCGTCGTTCGTAAGCAGTAGTACGCCGGTGGTATTCCGGTCCAGGCGTCCGACGGGGTAGATGCGCTCTTTGCAGGCGCGTCTCACCAGGTCCATGACAGTCAGGCGTTCCTGGGGATCGTCTGACGAAGTCACGCAATTTCTCGGTTTGTTCAGCAGGATGTACAACTTGCCTTCAATCCTCACCTGCCGGTCGTGGAACAACACGATGTCCTGCCGCGTAATTTTGGTACCCAGTTCCGTAACCACATTACCGTTGACTTTCACGACGCCGGCCTGGATAAATTCGTCGGCCTCGCGACGCGAACAGACGCCGGCATTGGCCAGGAACTTGTTCAGGCGGATAGGCTCGTTCGGGTCCGTCAGGGCTTCCTTGTACTTCAACTGTTTCTGGAAGCTGTATTTGGCATTCGGGTTATAACGCTGTGGTGGGCGTTTACCCAGGCCCGGACGGGCGCCTCCGGGACGGCTGGGTGGCATGTACGAACGGTTTGTTTCGTAATTACCGTTACCGGTCCGTTCCCGTTTTTGATACCCTCTGTCCATTTCCTGACGCACCGGATATTCCCTCCGCTCGCCTCCTCCGTATGGCTGCACCGGACGCGCCGGCGGCTGTTGATAGGGACGCCGATCCTCCATACCGGACAGTTGCGGAGGAGGATTGTAGTGTGATCCTGCCGCCTCCCGGTTGTCGCCCGACCGGTACTCCCCGTAAGGCATCCGGTTATAGCCCACATTCCGGCTGTCTTTGATACGCGGTCGGCGTCCCGCCGCGGTCGGTCGGCTGTTGTCACGCATCTGGTAGCCGTTGCCGTCCCTGGTTGCGTGATAGGCTGGTTTCCTTTCATGATTTCGTTCTTGTGAACTTGCGTTTTCCCGTTCGTTTTCCGGGATACTGTTTTGCGGATACATTTCAGTTCCTTCTTTTTCTTCTGTTCCCATTTTTTTCTTGCATCTAATTGAGATTAAACTTTTGCAGTCTCACGATTGCTCTTCTTGCTTTCACACGATTATTAATAAATACATTAAATTCCTACATAGTTATGAGGCGTCACCGCCCTGAGTTCTTCTTTCACTGCCTCGCTTAATTGCAATGACTGAATGAACTGCGTAATCGACTGTCCGGTGATTTCTTCATTCGTACGTGTCAGCGCCTTCAGCGCTTCATACGGCTCCGGGTAACCCTCCCTGCGCAAAATGGTCTGAATCGCTTCCGCGACGACTACCCAATGGGCATCCAGTTCGCGCGACAAAACATCTTTCTGCAACAGTAGTTTTCCCAGTCCTTTGGTCAGGCTTTTCAGCGCAATGCCGGTATGCGCCAGCGGCACGCCGATATTCCGCAACACGGTCGAATCCGTCAAATC
>JAISOP010000130.1 GCA_031275525.1 Tannerella sp. | reverse complement strand
TGCGGATGCTGTGCGGACTGAGCCGCCCGACGTCGGGCAGCGGACGGGTGGCGGGCTGCGACATCACGCTCCGGCCCGAAGCAGTGAAACGGCACATCGGATACATGAGCCAGCGTTTTTCGCTCTATGAAGACCTGAAGGTGTGGGAAAATATCCGCCTTTTCGGGGGTATCTACGGGATGCGGAGCGACGAAATCGCCCGTCGAACTGACCGCCTGCTCGACCGCCTGGGCTTTGCCTCCGAACGGAATACGCCGGTCGGGGCCTTGCCGCAGGGCTGGAAACAGAAACTGGCTTTCTCGATCTCCGTTTTCCACGAGCCGGAGATTGTCTTTCTCGACGAGCCGACGGGCGGCGTCGATCCCGCCGTCCGACGGCAGTTCTGGGACCTGATCTACGAGGCTTCCGACCGCGGCATCACTGCCTTCGTCACCACGCATTACATGGACGAGGCCGAATATTGTAACCGCGTCTCCATCATGGTCAACGGACGCATCGACGCGCTCGACACGCCAACCGGCCTCAAGAATCGCTTCCGGGTAGAGAAAATGGAGGAGGTGTTTTTCCGAATCGCAGAAAAATCGGAACGGGTATGAAAGACTATTTATCTTCGGTTGAAAATGAATTGCAGCTGCTGTTTCCGGTACGCTTCGAATTTGCGGTCGGAACTGATGAGGGGGATGCGTTCGGTAATTGCCTGGGCTATGATCAGCCGGTCGGACGGGTCGTTATGCCCGGCAACCGGCTCCAGGCGTGCAAGGGTGTAGAGATGCTCTTTCTTTACGTAATTGATTGTGAAACCCAAGTCCTCCCTGATATTGTAAAGGATGTCTTCGGGCGTTTTCCATCGTCGGGTCTTGATTCGACCGTTCTGAAACACGTGGATAAGTTCCTTTACACTCTCGGAACTGATATGGATGATGTTTCCGCAGTCGTTGAGAATGTAAAGGATGTCCTTATCCAGTTGGTTACGGTCAACCGCGTAGAATATGAAAATGTTCGTGTCGATCAAATAGCGCATACGGTCTATTTCATGATGGCTTTCATGTCGTACCATCCTCCCATTCCGTCGGGATATTTTCTCATCCATTCGCCGGCTTTCGACAATTTACCGGGTTGGGCGAGCATAGCGTGCCTTTCGGCTCTTCTCTTCGCGTATTTCTCCGCGTCTCTTTGCGCCTTTCTTGCGGCTCTTTCTTCTTTTGTCATGATTCTATTTTTTTATGATTTACAGTGGCAAAGGTATGTATTTTCCCGCTTTTCAAAAAACGTATTCCGTGAACGGCAAATGAAAAGGCATACGCCTTATTTCATTGCGGCTCGCATGTCGTATGTTCCTCCCAGCCCGTCGGGATGTTTTCTCATCCATTCACCCATTTTCGACAATTTGCCGGGTTGGGCGAGCATGGCGTGCCTTTCGGCTCTTCTTTTCGCGTATTTCTCCGCGTCTCTTTGCGCCTTCCTTGCGGCTCTTTCTTCTTTTGTCATGATCTTACTTTTTTATAATTTACAACGGCAAAGGTATGAAAAGGAACGGAGGGTTGAAAACGGAGAAAGACCATCCCGACGGGAAGGGCGTGCGGGATGGCGTTTGGGGGATGTTTCCGGTTTAATTATGAACGAATATGAAAAATAAAATGGCTTTCTCCCTGTTTCATGCTTCCTTCCCGGCCTTTGTGAGGAAGGAGTTTCTCCACATCTTCCGCGACCGCCGTACGATGCTGATTCTGCTGGTCATGCCGGTGATACAGATTATTCTGTTCGGCTTTGCCCTCTCGACGGAAGTGAAAAACATCCGGTTAGCGGTGATTGCGCCGACGCACGACGAGGCTACGCGCCGGATAGTGGAGCAGATGGCCGCCGGCGAATATTTCACGTTTGTCGGCTACCTGGATTCGCCCGAGGCCGTGGACCGCGCCTTTCGGGAGGAAACGGCCGATTTCGTCGTCGCGTTCGGCCCGCATTTTGCCGACCGGCTCTATACGCCGGAAGGCTCGCAAATCCGGTGGATTACCGACGCAACGGATACGAATACGGCTACCGCGGCGGTTATGTATGCCGCGAATATCGTTTCCGGCCGGCTGAGCGAGCAGGCCGCCGTCGCCTCCCCGCGCGGCATCACTCTCGGCCTGCGGATGCTCTACAATCCGCAGATGAAAAGCTCCTATGGGTTTGTGCCCGGCGTGATGGGGCTGATCCTTATCCTGATTTGCGCAATGATGACGTCCGTCTCGATTGTCCGCGAGAAGGAAACGGGTACGATGGAGGTGGTGCTCGTCTCGCCCGTGAAGCCGCTGTATGTTATGCTGGCGAAAATGACGCCCTACTTTGTGCTGTCGCTCGTCAACTTTGCGTCCGTGCTTGTGCTGTCCGTGACGCTGCTCGATATGCCGCAGGAAGGCAGCCTGTTTTGGGTGACGGCGCTGTCGATGATCTACATCCTGGCGGCGCTCTCGCTCGGACTGCTGATCTCCACCGTCACGCGGACGCAGACGGCGGCCATGCTCGCCTCGGCGGTCGTGCTGATGCTGCCCGTCATCATGCTGTCGGGGATGATCTTCCCGATCGAAAACATGCCCGGCATCCTGCAGGCCTTCTCGTGCATCATCCCCGCACGCTGGTACATCCATGCGCTCAAAAAGCTGATGATCGAGGGACTGCCCGTCGCCTACGTGCTCAAGGAGCTGGGCATCCTCTCGGCCATGGCGCTGGGTTTGATGCTGGTTAGTCTGAAAAAATTCAAAAACCGTTTGGAATGATGTGGAAGTATTTGCTCGAAAAAGAGTTCAAGCAGTTTCGTAGAAATTCGTTTCTGCCGAAACTTGCGGTACTGTTTCCGGTGGCGGTGATGCTGGTGCTGCCGTGGGTGACGACGATGGACGTGAAGGATATACGCATCACGGTGGTTGACGGCGACCGTAGCGCGACGTCCGGGCGGCTGGTGCGCGACATCGACGCCTCAAGCTGTTTCCTGTTGGAACGGGTGACGGACAGCTATGCCGACGCCCTGCGCGACGTGGAATACGGCATATCCGATGTGGCGCTGGAAATCCCGCCGCATTTCGAACGGGATTTGACCCTCGCCGGCACGGCGCCGGTGCAGGCCTCCGTCAATGCCGTCAACGGGATGAAGGGCTTGCTGGGCGGGAGCTACCTGGGACAGCTGCTGGCGGAATTTTCGCAGACGTATCTCCGCGACCGGGGCGTCGCACCGGCGCCCGGCACGCCCGCACAGCCCCGAATCGAAGCGACGACGCAATACCGCTACAATCCCACGCTCGACTACCGCATCTACATGATTCCGGCGCTGATGGTCATCCTGCTCATTGTGCTGTGCGGTTTCCTGCCGGCGCTCAACATCGTGAGCGAGAAGGAACGGGGTACGATTGAGCAGATCAACGTCACGCCCGTCCCCCGCCTCCTGTTCATCTTCGCCAAACTGACGCCCTACTGGGTGACGGGATTCGTCGTCCTGGGCATCGGCGTCCTGCTGGCCGGCGCGGTTTACGGGCTGTGGCCCTCGGGCAACCTGCTGCTTATCTGCCTGGCGGCGTTCCTGTTCATTTCGGCGATTTCGGGGTTCGCGCTGGTGGTTTCCAACTACTCGGCCACCATGCAGCAGGCGTTGTTCGTGATGTTTTTTTTCGTAATGATCTTCCAGCTGATGAGTGGCCTGCTGACCCCCGTCCGTTCCATGCCCGAGTGGGCGCAGTGGCTGACGGCGCTCAACCCCCCGCGCTATTTCATCCACGCCATGCGCCTCGTCTATCTCAAGGGTGGCGCCTTCGGCGACTTGTTGACCGACTACGCCGCCCTGCTCGGCTTCGGCGTCTTTTTCAACGCCTGGGCGGTCTGGAGCTACCGGAAAAGGGAATGATATGAGAGGACAGGCAGGCAGCAAGTTTTTCCGGCTTGCGGCTTGTTTTCTTGACCGTTATTCCTATATTTGCGCACAGGTAAAACTTCGCGGGAGTTTTTGTCCGAAGGGAGACGATAAAACAGTGAAGCAGGCCTTTTATAACAACAGCATATAATATAATGAATATGAAAAAGAATCTCAAACTTGTTTTTGTACTATTCGCCCTGCTCTCCGGAACGGGAAAGGCGGCGGCGGAAACTTCGACTGACTGGGTGGATTACGTCAATCCGCTCGTGGGAAGCCAATCTACGTATGCCCTTTCTACGGGCAATACCTATCCGGCCATTGCTCGCCCGTGGGGAATGAATTTCTGGACACCCCAGACCGGCAAAATGGGTAACGGATGGGCTTATGTCTATACGGCCAACAAGATACGCGGCTTCAAGCAGACGCATCAACCCAGTCCGTGGATCAACGACTATGGCCAGTTTTCGATTATGCCCGTGGTCGGCAGTCCGGTCTTCGACCAGGAGCAGCGTGCCAGTTGGTTTTCGCACATGGCGGAAATCTCCAAGCCTCACTATTACAGGGTTTACCTGGCCGAACACGACGTGGTCGCGGAGATTACGCCGACCGAACGTGCGGCCATGTTCCGCTTTACGTTTCCCGAGAGCGAAAGCTCGTACGTCGTGGTTGACGCCTTCGACAAAGGTTCGTCCGTCAGGGTGATCCCGGGCGCAAACAAAATCATCGGCTACACGACCCGCAACAGTGGCGGTGTGCCGGAGAATTTCAAAAACTACTTTGTCATCGTCTTCGACAAACCCTTTACTTATCGTGCAACCTTCACCGATTCCACGCTCCACGTCAACAGTCTGCAACAAACAGCCGACCATACCGGCGCCGTGATCGGTTTCCAAACCCGCCGGGGTGAAACCGTACATGCCCGCGTGGCCTCCTCGTTCATCAGCTACGAACAGGCCGAACAGAACCTGAAGGAACTGGGCGACGACAGCTTCGACACCGTCGTTGCCCAAGGCCGCGAGGCCTGGAACAGGGCGCTCGGACGCATTCGGGTAGAAGGCGGTACGCCGGACCAGTACCGGACGTTTTACTCCTGTCTTTACCGTTCGCTCCTCTTCCCGCGTAAGTTCTACGAAGTCGATGCAGCGGGAAGGGTCGTGCATTACAGCCCCTACAACGGTCAGGTGCTGCCCGGTTACATGTACACCGACACGGGCTTTTGGGATACCTTCCGGTGTCTTTTCCCCTTTCTCAACCTCATGTTTCCTTCGCAAAACAAGGAAATGCAGGAGGGTTTAATCAACGCATACCTGGAAAGCGGCTTCTTCCCCGAATGGGCCAGTCCGGGACACAGGAATTGCATGATCGGGAACAATTCGGCCTCCGTCCTGGTGGACGCATGGATGAAAGGCGTAAGGGCAGAGGACGTGGAAACACTGTACAAAGGCTTGATAAACGGCACAGAACAGGTACATCCGAAGGTGGGTTCTACCGGCCGCCGGGGTCACGAATATTACAACACATTGGGTTACGTGCCCTACGACGTAAACATCCGCGAAAGCGCCGCCCGCACGCTGGAATATGCCTACAACGACTGGTGCATCCACACACTGGCCAAGGCATTGAACCGCCCGCAGCAGGAAATCGACCTTTACGCCCAGCGTGCGCTCAACTACCGCAACGTCTTCGACCGGGAGACCCGCCTGATGCGTGGCCGCAACAAAGACGGTCGTTTCATGACGCCCTTCTCGCCGCTCAAGTGGGGCGACGCCTTCACGGAAGGCAACAGCTGGCACTACACCTGGTCCGTATTCCACGACCCGCAAGGGCTGATCGACCTGATGGGCGGACGCGAGACGTTTGTCGCCATGCTGGATTCCGTCTTTGCCGTGCCGCCGCTCTTCGACGAAAGCTACTACGGGCAGGTCATCCACGAAATCCGCGAAATGCAAATCATGAATATGGGTAATTATGCGCACGGCAACCAGCCGATCCAGCACATGATCTACCTCTACAACTACGCCGCCGAACCGTGGAAAGCCCAGTACCGGCTGCGACAGGTGATGGATCGACTCTACCAGGCCACGCCCGACGGCTATTGCGGCGACGAAGATAACGGCCAAACCTCGGCCTGGTACGTATTTTCCGCACTGGGTTTCTACCCCGTCTGTCCGGGGACGGAGGAATACGTATTGGGGTCGCCCCTGTTCCGGCAGGCGACGCTGACGTTTGAAAACGGCAATGAAATGGTCATTCGGGCACGCGACAACAGTGCGCAACACGTGTACGTCCGGTCGTTGCACCTGAACGGACAGCCCCATACGAAGAATTACGTCACCCATGCCGATTTGCAGAAAGGCGGTACGATGGTTTATGAAATGTCCACCCAACCCGACCTGACCCGCGGCACCCAACCTTCCGACCGGCCGTATTCGTTCTCAAACGCCGTCCGGTGAAGGCCGCTCACGGCCGTTCACAAAGGACACAAAGGGCATCCCCCGACGGGATTGTCCCTCCTGTGTAACAAAAGAATGGAGAATTGAGAATGTAGAATTGTAACAAGCGTTGTCTATCGACGTCCCTCTCCCCTCTCTTGTGGAGAGGGGTGGGGGAGAGGTGTTATGATTCATTCTCCATTTTCCATTCCAAACAGTGCCGTTTTGAACAGAATTAATGCGCTATATTCTATTGATTATTACTGTGTTGCAAATCTTATTTTCTAATGGCGTCCATTCGGATGAATATTCATTATCAATTAGTTATACCCTAA
>JAISOP010000015.1 GCA_031275525.1 Tannerella sp. | reverse complement strand
TGGAATGACGTCGTAGGCCTGAATGTTGGGAAAGGCGGCCAGCAGATGGTTCGTGACACGCTGTTTGTCCGTTGCGTCATAGATTTTCAGGCCGTCCGCGCCGTCGCAGACGAACAGGGTTTCGCCGTCGATGCCCAGCCCGTGGGGGTTGGTCATGGGGTAGGAATTAACGAGCGTATATTTCTTGTAATCCTCCGAAACCTCCACCACGTCGAGCCGGTTAACCGCGTTGGGGTCGCAACTCGTGCCCGAGCGCAACGTGATATAAGCATATCCATCCTGCACGACGACGGGGTCACAACTCGTCACGTGCCAAAACGTGCCGGTATATTCCGGTTGCAAAGGCTGGTTCAAATTATAAACCATCATACCGGAGGGCGTCCCGAAAAACATGTGTCCGTCGTAGATAAACATGGTTTCGGCGCTCCCCTGCAAATATTGCTTCCAGATGAAAGTGGGAACCGGCGGCGTATCCGTATTGAAGATATACAGTTGCGAATTGTCGGCAATGTACAGGTAATTGTCATATAAGCCGAAACGCGCCATCGAACCGCTTTTGCCGAATGAAACGCTACTGCCGTTCCAGGCGGCGTCACTGGATTCCGCCAGGGCATAATTGTTTTTATCATAGATATAATACACCGGTATCGACGGGTCCCGGCTTTTGATTTCGCGTGTTTCCCGCTTGACTTCCCAGGCCACCACCACGCCCTTTTCCTTCGTCACTTCGGCACAGGGATACGCCTCCTCTTCGGGCGCCGGGAGGGTGTAGGGGAACACGTCGTTCAGCCTCTCCGTCACTTTGGGGCGGGTGGGGTCGGAAATATCAATCGCCACCAGGTCCACGTAACTGTCGGCATAGAGCGATTGATCCCGGACGGCGATGTCCACGCAGCCGGGCACTTCGATGAATCCCGTGTGCTGTGGTTGTGAAGGGTTGGACACATCCACGATGTGAATGCCTTGCAGGTATTCCACAATAAACAGATGGATACCTTTAAAATAAATCTTTCCCGGACGGACGAGCGGACGTGCCGGAGCGCCGGCTACGGAGGCACGCAAATCGTTGTAACTCATGTACACCGGGACGTTCATGGTTAATTCTTCCGAATACTTATCCGTACAGGAATAGCCCCATGCGATGGCCGACAAAAACAGAAGCGAATAGATTGTTTTCATAATTGAAGCCTTTAAAAGATGATACCCAAGGTAAGCGACAGGCGGTTATATTCCACCCTCATGCGGTAGTCGTCCTTGCCTGCGTAGTGCAGTTTCTGATGCCGGTAGCCGGCGGAAAGGGCAAGGCCCACCTGCTGTCGCATGTAAAAAATCACGCCCACGGACGGATTCAACAGCCATCCGCCCCTTGCATCCATGAGCGTTCCGGAATAGGACGTCGGCGCATAGCTTGAATAGGAGGGATAATACTGAGTGGAGGCCGTGGTTTTGTTTTCCAGCGCGAAGAGGTAACCGGTTTGAAACCGGACAAAAGGGCTGAGCGCTGTCTTGTTCCCGAACCGGTAGAGCACATTGGCCGTGAACGGCAGATGCGTTTCCTTCAGGAATTCCACGCCTGTGCCCAAGCCGGCCGACAGGCACGGGAGGAACACATAATTCAGCGAGGTGTGAAAGAGAAACGGGGCCGTGTGCTCGTTGTCCGAATTACCGGCCAGCATCCCCCCTTCCGTGTAACTGACAAGCCGGACGGTCTTGCGTTCCGGCGCTTCTTCCTGTGCACAGGCGGGATATACCGCACCCCAGCCTAACAGGATACATAGAATGAATGTTTTCATATTGGTTTTATTTTACAAATGAATTAAATACAGGTAAGATGGGAAAAAGCCCGTGAAGGCTGCATGGAGCGCGTAACCAGTTGTCGAGGGCGTAACCAGTTGTCAAGGGAGAGCGTCGCTTTCCCTTGACAATTCGTCCCGCGAACGGTTAGTTGGTTGTTTCCTGTAAAATGTCCGTTACATTCATTTCTATATCCTTGTATTTCCAGGCCAGGGTTTCTTCCCCGATTTCGGAAACGTAATTGAAACGGATGTTGAACACGGAACTGCCCGCATTCTTTGCGTTTTGTGCGGCGCTTTCCAGGAAATATTTCATGTCATAGGCGCACAGGTCATAACCGTCTTCCTGTGTCTTGATGCTCGACACCCGCACGGTGGCACGCAAATATACATTGTAGATTTGCCGGCCGCTTTCTTCCGTTATGGTGGCCTGCGGGTCATACGAGAGGTGCCAGAGGTCTCTTTGGTCGGAACCTTTCTTCAACTGGTGTGCCATGAACAGTACTCCTTTTAAATAAGCCAACAGGTTGTAGGTCGGGTCCATGACCGCTGTTTCATCGGTCAGGACGGTCGTCGTATCCGTTACGATGGACGACAGGGTATATTTATCAATGTCTTCCTTGTAGGAAATCGTGACGGTATAGTAGCCGTTTGCCTGCAACAGGGTGGCGTCGTTTTCCGGCGCGTTGAAATCCAGTTCGTAAACGACGATGCAGCAGGCGCCCTCCTGCATGGTCTCGAACTGGGGTGCATAAAAGGTGCCACCATAGACGTCCAGTACGTTCCTGAACGTTTTGGTATCGAACCGTACGATTCCTATCGTCGTATCACTGACCGTATTCCTGCCGCCTTCCAGGCAGGATGTGAACAGGGTCATGGAGGTTATCCATAAAACCGCGCTCATCCAATTTAAATTCCATTTTTTCATTTTCATTTTTTATTTAGTTAGTTGATTGGTTGTTCTGTTTACCTGTTAGAAGCCGAAACGGATTCCTGCCTGCAAAGATAGGTGAAATGGTTTATCCGAACGAATGGTCTCGACCGGGCTTCCATTGTTGAAATAATAACTGGCGCCACCTTCGGCGTAGGCGCTCACAAAACGGACCAGCGGATAGCTGGCGCCCACGCGTGTATGGACCGACCATAACCATTCCTTCATCCGGGCCGATTCCTTTTCCGTCCGGATGAGTTGGCCACCGTTCAGGTAATCGGTACGGATTTGCCCACCTGCGTTCCATTCCGCCAGGACACCGCCCGTGGCGTAGAAACGGAACCGGTTCCATTCGGCAATTTTATAGTTCATATTCAACGGCAGGCCAATGAAATGCAACTGCTGCCTGGCTTGGCCGGGATATTCGGAAGCGGTGGTAATCCATTCCGACCGGAGCAGCGTATAGGTTAAGCCGCTTTGCAGCGCCCAACGGTCGTTCAGCGCGTAGCTTACTCCCAGACCGAAGGAGAGCGGATAGTTGTGCGACAGGTTCTGTTTTCTCTCTTCCGACCGCAGCACGGGCCTGGGCGGGGCTTCGGGGTTATAAACCATCGCATAATCGCCCATAGGCAAATTCCTTGCGTTGCCGCCGCCGTTAGCGCCGGTGGAATAGCTGCCTCCGCCCAGGCCGAGGCTCCATCGCCTGGGCGAACGTTTTTTGGAGGCTTCGGGCGGGGCTTCGGCAAGGAGGGTTGGAAGGCAGTTGTCTCCGGCCGGCTCCCGGGACGGTTCGTCGGTTGAGGGGGGAAGGGGCGGCGTGGGCGGCGTTTCACCGGCCAGGGTGTCGGCCAGGATCGTTTGTTCCCGGGCGGCTTCCGCCACCGGCGGCGTTTCCCCCTGGGGTGGCAGCAGCGGCGGCGCGGTGCGCGTACGTTGTTGCGGCGAGGCGCCGGCTGTTAAGGGCAAGTGGGCAAAGGCCGGCGGCAGGGAGGGGGGCTTGGAGCCGTCCGGCTTCGCCGTTTCCCGTTGCTCCGTCCCGGCGAAACCGGCGGCGGGACGCGTCCGCTGCCGGTGATAAAAATAACCGCCTGCCGATACCAGCAACAGCGCCAGGAGGGCCACCGCATAGCGCCGCACCTGAAACGGGATCACCCGCCCGGGCGTTTCCGGCAACCGGCCTGCAATCGCCCCCCAGTCTTCCGGGGCTACCTCCGCTTCATAGGCTTCCAGTTTCCTCCGGACGGTTTCCTCCCATCTTCCCTGTTCCTTCATTTCTACCCTTTTTATCCTCATTTCCTTGTTTTATTTATAACGCGCTATCCGTTCCTGCAACCATTTCCTGGCTCTCACGTATTGCGACCGCGAGGTGCTCTCCGTGATATGCAGCTTCCCGGCAATCTCCTTGTGTGAATACCCCTCGATGGCATACATGTTGAATACGGCCCTGAACCCCTCCGGCAGGGATTGTACCAGAGTCATCAACTCCCCGGCGGCCATCTTCGAGAGGGTCGTTTCCCCCTCTCCCGGCGCTTCGTACAGGCTTTCGAGGTCTGCCGAACCGCGCAAGATGTCCCGCTTCCGCAGGTGTTCCAAGGCGTTGTTCACAAACACCGCCCGTATCCATCCCTCCAGCGTCCCCGTTCCCGCATACCTGTCCAGCGAAGTGAATACTTTGACGAAACCGTCCTGCAGCAAATCACGCGCCGTCTCCCTCTCGCCGGCGTAGCGCAGGCAGACCCCCATCATTTTCCGGGAATATAGATCGTATAATTCTTTCTGGCTCTTTCGGTCGCCCTTCAGACAGCCTGCTATCAGTTGTTTCTCACTCATGCTTCAAAACGCGTATCCGAGATTTGTAAACGCTGTACTGCCTGTTTAGATGTAACCTGTTTTTAAAATGCTGCATCACCCAACTCTTTTCTCCTTTTTTGTTTGCAAAAATAACATTTCCGGTGCGATCCTCTTTGGTCCGGGAGCATAAAAGTTGTGTCCTGAAACGGAAAAGCATACAACTACCCCTCCCCCCAACGCTCCGCTGAATAAAAGAAGAATGGGTCCGCGAATGCACGCGAATATCCGCGAATAAAATGATTCGCGTGCATTCGCGTAAATTCGCGGACCACTTTTTTTTCGGGGAACTCTAAAACCCCTCCCCGTGTCGTCCGGTACTATACTACACATACATTCCGGGCCGAATGCTCGCGAGACGGCAATTCCCGACTTCCGGAAATAAAAAAAAGGGTAGTGATATAAAAAGTATGCTGTTGTAAAAGATTGGCAATCAGGGAAAGAATTTGTATTTTTGTATATGCAAATAAAAAT
>JAISOP010000283.1 GCA_031275525.1 Tannerella sp. | reverse complement strand
CTTCTGCAAAACGCAGGTAAAGGTGTGGATTCCGGTAAATGGAAAGGCTTGCCGGGTAAACCGGGGTACCTTCGTCTGTGAGGAGTTCTTCCGGCAAGAGATCGCCGTTGCTGTTGGACGACGAAGCGCAGTATTTATATATCACGTACAATTCCCCTTCCGGAAGAGACGACGATTTTGCATCCAGCAGTAAAAACGCATTGCCTGAGCGGGACGCTTTTGTCACTACCTGCCCCCGTGTATCTCCTTCCCTGAATCCGGTGATCGGACTGTTATAGTTGTCGGAATAAAAGTAACCGGATGCATTCATAAAGTCTACATAGTTTTTTGCCGGCACGATAAACGGCTCTTTATAGAATGAGTATCGCGTCAGCAGGCTGTGGTATTCTTTCGGGTCGGAGGAATACCGGATTTGAGCAAGCGATTCGCCGGTATAGGAAGAAAAATGGGAGAGCGAAATGCTTTCAAAGGTTGAATTTGTCCAGCGGTTGATATAGTTTCCCGACAGGACGATCCGGGAATGAATGATTTCGCTGTAATACCGTGCTGCCGCTTCCTGATAGTCGTTCCGGTAAAGGTACAGATCGCCCAGGAGCAGGTTGGCGGACAGGAACGGGTCCGGTGTCCGGGAAGCGCTGATTGGCGGAAGACTGGCATACGGTTTCAGGTCTTCGATCAGGGTATCAACCAGATCGTTTAGCCGGATTGCGGGGTACTGCGCCTGCGCTGCATCCAGGTCAATTTCCGGTTCGGTAATGTAGGCTACTTCCCCAAAAATCAGTCCCAGCTGAAAATACGTCCAGGCCCGGATCGTTTTCACTTCGGCATAATCGCGGAGGATGAGCTTTTCGTTGCCCACTACCAGCGATGTGTCTAAGCGGTGAAGGACGTAATTACAGTTGTTGATAATCGCGTAATAATCGCTTTTGCGTGCATACTCGTTGTCCGCTTTCACCTGAAAGGTGTTGATTTCCTGCAAGGAAACGGGGGCAACGGCGGTTGTCTGCATCAAGTCGCCGCGCAGTTCTCCCAAAAGAACGTAACGGTCGCCAATGGCTTGCAGTTGGCTTAAAATACCCGAAATAGCATAAAAGGGATTGTACGGGTCGTCTAAGCGGTACTCGTCTTCAAAAACAATCCGGCTGGAACCGGATTCCAACATGTCGCTGCACGACGAAATGGAAAATAATAAAACTGCTGCTAAATATATCTGTCTCATAATTGTAAATAAATTAAATACTTGAACCCCTCCCCCCTGCCCCTCCCCACAGGGGAGGGGGCGGACGCAACCCTTGCTCCGAAGGGAATGTTTCCCTTGCCGGGGTTGAGGCTGTCTCAAAAGCCTGTCATTCCGGCCTGACGCGGGATTCCCCGAAAAAAGGACACTGGTTTTCAGGGGATTGCGGGTCAAGCCCGCAATGACGGGCGCTCCCCTTTCGTGGGGGGGCAGGGGAGGGACAGCCATCACAAATTAATCTTTATTCCCAGGCTGTACGACCGGGACGATGGCAGAAGTCCCGCATCAATTCCCTGGTACAGTACCGAATTGCCGTACGCAAACTCCGGGTCGGAGCCTAAGTAGCCCGTCCATGTAAAGACGTTGCTCACTGCTCCCCAGACCGATATTTCCTGTAGGAAAGTCAGGTGAAGCGGCAGCCTGTATGTCAGCGACAGCGATTTGAATTTCAGGAAAGACCCGTCTTCCATCCAGCGGTCGGAGAAACGGGCATTTCCCAGGGGATCGCCGTAAACGGCACGGGGAATATCGGTAATCTGTCCGTTCGCCACCCAGCGGTCTTGCATGGCGGTGGACTGGTTGTCCGTATTTTTACCCGATTCGAGCGCGGCGCGGAAAGCGTTGTAAACATCGTTCCCATACGTATAAGTAAACAGTGCGTCCAGTGTAAACCGTTTCCACGAAAGGTTAAAATTGAAGTTGCCGTAGAAATCCGGGTTAGGATTCCCGATGATTTGGCGGTCACTTTCGTCGATGATTGCATACCCGTCCACCGTTCGCAGGCTGACATCTTCAAAGTGCATGTCTCCCGCTTCAAAAGGAACCGGCTGCCCGGCCGTGTTCAGGATAGCCAGGCGGGCGCTGGCGGCCTCTTCCCGCGTCGAAAAGACGCCCCGTGTTTTGTATCCGTAGAAAACGCCGGTCGGCTGTCCTACCTGCGTAAGCACCTGGGCGCCGGCGACAGTGGTATGGAATGATCCGTCGGCCAGCGCAGTTATTTCGTTCCGGTAGTGACCGATCGACGCGCCGAAATCCAGTTTCAGGTTCCTGCCGTTCAGGAGGCGGAGCGATGTTGTCACCTCATACCCGGTGTTTCTCAGTTCCCCGCCGTTGCTCCAGTAGCTTTGCAGTCCGGCCTGTTCGCTCAGCTGCTTCAAGGTCAGCAAATCGTTAACAGTCGAAGTGTAGACTTGCGCATTTACCTTCCAGCGGTTGTTACAGAGGCTGAAATCCAGTCCGGCAGAACTCATCCGGGTTGTTTCCCATTTCAGGCGGGGGTTCCCGATGTTTCCCGGCACGAGGCCGGTTGCGTTCGAAAACGAGCTGACCGCTGAAAACCAGGTGCGTGTCGCATAATTGGGCAAGTCATCATTTCCGGATACAGTGTGAGCGGCGGTCAGTTTCAGGAAGTTGACGAACGGGATCGCCTGCATGAAGCGTTCCGAGCTGACGATCCATCCGGCAGACACGGAGGGGAATATTCCCCACGAAACGCCTCCCAGGTTGAGTGCGTCTTCTATATTTTTCCCGAACCGGGAGGAAGCGTCCATCGCGGCCGATACATTCAGGAGGTAGCGGTTTTTGAAGGCATATCCCGCGTCGGCATACCAGGAAATGGACTGGGTATTGTCGCTGATGCCGCCGGAAAAGCGGAGGCTTTCCGTAGTATTTGACAGTTGCGTCATGTTATCCGAGCCGCTGTTGTATCCATACGCATTGCGCGATTTGTACGCATCGGAATAATAGCGGTATCCGCCGGCGACCGTCCAAAGGTTTGTTTCATTCCGCACGACATTCCAGTCGGCGCGTCCGTCGATAAAGATTGAGCTGTGCGTATCCATCCGGTCGGCGACCCTGTTTCTTGCCCACGCATAGATTTCGTTCACCGCGTTGTAAAGGGGATATTCCGCCAGGCCGCGGTCTGGGACAAAGGCGCTTTCGTTCAGTTTTTTCCATCCGTAAGAAACGAGGATGCCGATGGTTGCCCTGTCTTCCCCGAAGGTATAGGATGGTCGGGCGTTGGCGCTCAGCGCATAGCGCCTGGATTTGCCGATGCCGCTCCGGATGACCGACAGGGGATTGCCGGTGTTGAGTTCGTCGTAATCGCTCAGCCGTTGCGTAGCCTTTCCGTTCAAGTCAAATTCATACGGGCTGTACAGCGGCGATTTAATCATTGCGAGATAGACGGGAGACGAAATGCTGTCGATGCCGTCGTTCCGCAGGTTGTTCGACGCCTGGGTGAAGGCGATATTGAAGGCGACCTGAAGCTTGGGCGTGAGTGAAATATCGGAATTTGCCCTGAAATTCAGGCGGTCGAAACCGGTATCGTCCACGTTTCCTTCGCTTTGGGTATATCCTACCGATACGGCGTAGAGGGCGACGTTGTCTCCGCCTTTGACGCTGACGCCGTAGTGCTGGCTCCGGGCGGCGACGTTAACCAGATCCAGCCAGTCCGTATTGTTGTGGTTGGCGGGATAGTACGATTTGGCGGGGTCGTCGTCGAGGAACTGGTACTTGTCGACGTATGAAGTGTTTTCGAACCGGTTGGCAATCACGTCGGAAGCATAGCGGCGGTACGCTTCCGCGTCCATTACCGGGATGGACTGGAAGGGGGTGCGGTAGCCGGCGCTGATATTGAGTGCGATTTCCGTTGCCTGGGTGCGGCTTCTCTTTGTGTCGATTAGGATAACGCCGTTGGCGCCCTTGCTTCCGTAGAGAGCGGATGCGCCTTTCAGGACGGTTATTTTATCCACGTCGTCCGGGTCGATAACGGCCAGCGGGTTATTGTAGCATCCGGCGATGATTGATCCGTTTCCTTCGTGTGCCTGCCAGGGAACGCCATCGACCACGTAGAGTGGCTGTGAGGTTGCGGTCAGCGAATGGAATCCGCGTACAAATACGGCCGCTCCGCTTCCCGGAGCGCCGGAGTGGGTGATCGCCCGGACTTGTCCGCTCAGCCGGGCGGTTAAGTCTTCGTCAATCGTAAGTATGTCGGGCGAGAAGTCGGCAACGGCAACGGCGTTCACCGTCGAAAACGGTGTATCGCTGAAGGCGTCTGTTCCGGTCTGTTGCAGCAGCCGGATTTCGATTCCCGTGCGTCCCTGCAAGGCAACGGTCTGGGACTGGTATCCGGGGGCTTCGACACTGAAAACGACGTCAGCCGACGGCGCCTGGATAACAAATGTCCCGTCCGTGTCCGACATGGCGGTCAAACGGGTATTGATAACGGAGATTCGCGCCCCTGCCACCGAATGCCCGGATGCTTCGTCTGTAACGGTACCGGTCACTTGCTGCAATGCTTCGTCGAAACCTTCTTGCAGTGTTACAGATACTGCTTCCTGGGCGCTGACAGGAATGGTTTTTCTCTTAAATCCAAAATATGTAAATGAAAGTTTATCACCTGCATTTACGCCGATATTGAATTTGCCGTCTGGATCGGTGGTTGTTTGCGCGCCCGAACTTTCTACGGCAACCGTTACTCCAACCAGGCCTTTACCTTTGGCGGAAGTCACTTTTCCCTGCAATTGTACGCCTTGCGCATGTGCGCTGATACCTGCCAAAAGCAAGAGGATAATCTGTATTGTATTCTTCTTCATATTCTTTTCCTTCCTCACTTATTTACCGGTTCAAAGATTACCCGGTCGATACGGAACTTGCGAGTAAACGTATTCCGGTTAAATTCGGTCGTACTCACATTGGTTTTTATCTTCAATGCCGTGCTGTACACCCGTTCCTGTAGCGTATGCAGTCCTTTATAGCAGTCCATCATCCAGAGGCGGTCGTAGCAGCCGGATACCGGAAATTCGAAATTGCTTGCGACTTCCATGACTACCTTTTTCGTTCCACTGGTGACGAGGGTGTTTGAAATAACATCTTTTGTTACCATTCTTCCGGCGGCGTTCATGTAGTTCAGGGCGAACAGTACTTTGGTACTGTCGTTCGGCGCTGCGTCGATGCTTCCGGGCAGGAACTCGACGTAAATATTGTAGGCTCCGGAAAGGACGTCCGGTATTTCAAACGTTACTTCCGGCTGGACGGAGGTGCTGGTTGCTTCCACCGTAATGTAGCGCGATTCGGTGACCGGTATTTCCGTTTCCATTCCCGCCGTCCGGGTATAAACGGCAGTTCCCGGCCCGACAGTTCTTCCTTCCTGAATATCGCTTTCCACGATGATCGGCTTGTTCCATGTTTCTGCATCGTTGTATTTCAGGTTATCCGTCAGGTAAATCCATCCGTTGGAGCCTTCGACCGTCTGCGCCTCCGCGAACAGTTCACCGGGATTGTGCATGTATGCGCCGCGCGGCGAAGTAGACAGAATCGAGTCCAGCGAAGCCGCGGCGGTTTGTTTTCCCCTGAAAACCAGGTTTTCAAGGATGGCGAGCGATACTTGCAGGTTCTGAATCGAATCGGCCACTTCCGGGCTGGCGCTGTACCGCTTGAAGTAGGGTTTCATCTTTTCATAAGCCGCGTTCCAGGCCTGGTCGCTTGGCGCCAGCAGGGTGAAAACGGAGTCTTCCAGGTGGATGGCGCCCAGGCCGCCGTAAAGGACGTCGTCAAAGAGGCGGTTATAAAAGGTTGTCACCGTATCGTAAACCGTCTGTCCAAATTCGTTTACATCCAGGGGGATGCTCATCTCTTCGTCGAAACGGTTTTCTTCAAACGACCGGATGAAGGCGGCTAACCGGGATGTGGCCGGCGTTTGCTGAATAAACTCATACAGGTTGTATCGGTAAGGCGCCGGCGTTTCCAGCAAATGGAGAATGCCGTTTTTAGCCCGGATGTCTTTTTCCAGCAGGCGGGCATTGCCAAAAGAGGCGCCGCCGTCTGCGAAGGCGTGTATTTTCCTGTTGATCATCCGTACCGGCTTGTCCGGCGGGATAGCGGTCGAAATATTGAACCGGGCAATGTGGTTGCCGGCAATTCGCCGGGCTTCTTCCCCTGTAATCGTGTTCCAGTTGATGCTGGCGAAGCTTCCGTTCACCGGGGCGAATACGGTAAATGTTTGGCCGGAACGTAAGAGCGAATCGTATTCCGCTAATTCGATTAGCCGCTTGAAGTCAGACAGGTTGTCTGCTGCGGCAATCCGTTCGAGCAGGTTTTCCCCCGGCAGGGAATCCCCGCGGTCGTAATGTTCATTCTGCGGTTCTGTACAGGTACAAAACAGACAGGCTGTTAAGAACATCGGCAGGAACATCGGGATAAGGATGCCTGCAAATCCGGTAGTGCTGTTTCTTGGCATATTTGTTTGTATTATAAATGATTCATTCAATCCCTGAAAGGGGGTAAGACCTCTCCCCCTGCCCCCTCCCCGCAGGGGAGGGGGAGCGGACGCCACCTCGGTTCCAATGCGGCGGCTTTTCTGCCGGAAACAGTAGAGAGGATTTGTTGCCAGCATGAGATGCTCTTTGTTGCCCCGAACGGTTCATCTCTAATGCCCCGAACGGTTCATCTCTAATGCCCCGAACGGTTCATCTCTAATGCCCCGAACGGTTCATCTCTAATGCCCCGAACGGTTCATCTCTAATGCCCCGAACGGTTCATCTCTCAT
>JAISOP010000271.1 GCA_031275525.1 Tannerella sp. | reverse complement strand
TGAGCGTTACGGCGGGAAGAATACAGGCTCCATCTCCGGAAATACGGATTACCTGCTGGCCGGGGAAAACATGGGTCCGGCTAAACAGGCAAAGGCCGCAAAGTTAGGTATCAAGATGATCTGCGAAAAAGAATTTCTAAAACTGATAGAATGATTTTCACCGAATATTTTATAAACAGGAAAATAGAAGCGTTGCGGAAAGCCCCCGGGACAAGGCGGCCGCACTACCGTGCGTTAGACGATGTGCGGCATATTCTCATCCTGTGCGACGTGTCCGACTGGAAAGCGGTGGGAGCCTGTATTCATACGCTCAAAGCGATGAAGAAAAGCGTACACGTATGCATATACACCCAAAAGCCGGACCCTACGCGGATATGGGACTACGGCTATCTGCTGGTGGAGGAGAAGAAGGACATCGATGTCTGGGGCTTCCCGAAGAAATACATTGTGGAGCAACTCAGGCATCTTCCGGCGGACATGCTGCTGGATTTGACCAGTGGCGGATGTCCGGCGCTGCGTTACCTGATGCTCAGGCATCCGGCCACCTTCAAAGTCGGCGCCAAACATGCTTCGGGCAAAGACTGGTACGATTTCTCCATTGTCGTGAAAGACGGTACGCACGACGTCCCGTTTCTCTTCCGTCAAGTCCTGAATTATTTGCAAATGATTCGTTCCAAAAATCCTTGAAACAGTAAACCTAAAAAGAAACAGCTATTTTTAATGACAACGATAGATCTAAAAGGGATGGGCGTAGCCCTGGTGACGCCGTTTAAGGCGGACGACAGCGTGGACTTCGAGGCGCTGCAAAGACTGGTAGAATATCAGGTGCGAAACGGGACGGACTACCTGGTCATCCTGGGTACGACTGCCGAGACGCCCACGCTGGCCGAAGCGGAGAAGGCGGAGATAGTTCGCCGCATCGTCGTGCAGGTTCGCCGGCGCATACCGCTCGTATTAGGTGTCGGCGGCAACTGTACGCGCGAGGTAGTCAGGAAGTTAAATCAGGATGATTTCCATGGCATTGACGGCATCCTGTCGGTAGTGCCCTATTACAACAAGCCATCACAGGAAGGCATTTACCGGCATTACAAAGCCATCGCCGAAGCCATTCCGCTACCGTTGATACTGTACAACGTACCAGGACGGACGGGCGTGAACATGACGGCAGAGACCACGTTGCGTATCGCTCGCGAGTTCGAACACGTAGTGGCTGTCAAGGAAGCCTCCGGCAATATCGTCCAGATGGACGGCATCATCAAAAACAAACCGCAGCATTTCGAGGTGATTTCCGGCGACGACAGTATCACCTTCCCCTTGATTGCCCTGGGCGCCATCGGTGTCATTTCGGTGATTGGAAATGCCCTGCCGGCAGAGTTCAGCCGGATGGTACACCTGGCCCTGTCAGGCGACTACGAAAGTGCACGGGCGATACATTCCCGTTTCATCGATCTGTTCGAACTGCTCACTGTTGACGGCAATCCAGCCGGCGTGAAAAGCCTCTTGCACCTGATGGGATATATCGAAAATAAGTTGCGTTTGCCCCTGGTACCTACCCGCATCCCGACCAGCGAGAAAATCCGGGAGGTACTGCAACGCTTGAGCATCAAATAAACAGGGTACCTCTAAAAACTCCCAAACGCTGCGTTACGTTCCGTCGAGAATGGAGAATGAATCATACGCCACATTCATTCTCCATTTGTTCTGTATCTTACCCCCGGTTTACGTTTCACTGCTGCTGTACAGGCTTTTCAGCAGTTTGATTTCGGCTGCGTAGCCGTCAAGTTCGTTCGGTGTTTCCAAGTTGAAGGGCAAATCTCTCAAAACAGGATGGTTGATTACGCGGACAAGCGTGTCGAGACCTAGTTTCCCTTCGCCGATTTTGGCATGGCGGTCTTTGTGGCTGTTCGGCGGGTTCAGGCTGTCGTTCAGGTGAATGGCCCGTAACCGTTCCAATCCGATGACATGGTCAAATTCCTCCAGTACTTTGTCCAAACGGTTAATAATATTGTAACCAGCGTCGGAAACATGGCATGTGTCGAGGCAAACACCCAGTAAACCGTTTAGTTCTACTCGGTCGATAATCATCCGCAGTTCTTCGAAATTGCGGCCGATCTCACTTCCTTTTCCGGCCATGGTTTCCAGCAGGACGACGGTTTTCTGTTCCGGGCGGAGTATCCGGTTGAGCATCTCCGCAATCAGTCGTATCCCCGTTTCCACGCCTTGCTGTACATGGCTTCCGGGATGAAAATTGTAGAAATTACCGGGGATGTATTCCATGCGGCGCAGGTCGTCGGCCATGGTATCGGCGGCGAACTGCCGGATGCCGGCATCAACCGCACAAGCGTTCAGCGTATAGGGTGCATGGGCAACCAGGGAACGGATGTCATGCGTTTCGGCCAGTACCAGGAAAGCGGCCACATCTTTTTCATCAATGGCTTTGGCGCTTCCGCCGCGTGGATTGCGGGTAAAAAACTGGAACGTATTCGCTCCGATGCGAACGGCATCCTTGCCCATGGCTAAAAAACCTTTGGAGGCCGATAAATGACAGCCGATTCTGAACATACTTTTATTTTTTTGACGAATCATGATAATGTTTTCCAGCCCACTCAATAACGTATTGGGCTTCTTTTAAGCCCAACTGGATAATGTGATAATTAAGATTGTCGTCGTATCCAAGCACTTTATGCAACGTTTTGTACGAGTTAAGTAGAGGACGTTTCATTCTGTTGTCGATTTTGTTGACAGCCTCCTGGTTGTCTTGAATATCGAATCGCTGTCCGCGTTTCCTGGCGTTTTTATACCCTGGGCGGCAGCGAGCGCAACCAAGACACCGCACCACGCTACGTGGTCGGCCTATCTTTACGTATTTTTTGTCGCTGTAATAATCGCCGTCTTTACCTGCTTTTTCAGATAATAGCGTACTTGCGTTTAATAAATAGCACTTAATTTCGCGTATGGGATGTTTTAATTCTGCCATAATTTTTTATTTTTACCGGTACAAAATTACATGAAAATTCTGTGTTTTCCAAACGTGTGCAGATGAAGATGGTCTATGGCCGCCGACACAAAAGAATTGACATACAAATAATTATCCCAAAATGTCCATTAGGGTATAACTAATTGATAATGAATATTCATCCGAATGGACGCCATTAGAAAATAAGATTTGCAACACAGTAATAATCAATAGAATATAGCGCATTAATT
>JAISOP010000171.1 GCA_031275525.1 Tannerella sp. | reverse complement strand
GCTTCGTGCGCTTCGCACGTTAAGCGACGCTCGGGAAGGCGAATTAGTGGTTAGCGGTTAGTGGTTAGTGATAAGTGGGCGTTTTTCACTAACCACTAACCACTAACCACTAATATTTTTACGCCTTCCCTTCGCTGCTTAACGGCTCACCGCCCGAGGCCGCCCGGCCCGTGTCGGCAGGCTGTCGCTCAAATCCTATAAATCATACAAATCACATCAATCACAGTTCAGACAACGGCACGTTATTTCCGGCGGGCTGTATTGCCTTATTAGGGGACTAACCACTAATATGGATTGTTTCCCAGGCGTTGGCCAGTTCCGCCATTTCACGGAAGAGGAGGTTGGCGCCGGCATCCAGCAGGCAGGCGTCGGGCAGGGGACCGGTATTGACGGCCAGGGTAAACAGTCCGGCGGCATGGGCGGAGGCAATGCCCAGCGGCGCATTTTCCACTACCATCACCTCCCACGGACGCCATCCTCCCAGGGCCAAGGCCATGAGGTAGGGTTCGGGGTGCGGTTTACCGTGTTTCACGTCGAAGGCCGTTATCATCCGGTCGCGACGGAAGGCGATGCCCAGGAAGGTACGGTTCAGGCGGTCCAGCAGGTCGGCGTGTCCCGAGCCGGTCACGACCACCGGCACAAGCCCCTCGCCCGTGACCTTGCGCAACACTTCGTAGGCCCCCGGCATCGGCTCCGCCTGGGGCAGTGAACGGAAATATTCCTTTTTTTCGTCGTAGAGGGCTTCCATCTCCCGGTCGCAGAGGGCAATGCCTTCCCTGTCGCAGACCAGCCGGAGGGTGCCGACGCCGGTCCGTCCTTCGTTCAGGTAGGCGTCTTGTTGCGAAAAACGATAGCCGTGTTTCGCCATGACGGCCACCCATGCCTCTGCATGAGCGGGCATGGAGTCGTAGAGCACACCGTCCATGTCAAACAGTACGGCCTTCAGGTCCATGGCGCCGTAGCGGTTGGCGGACAAGTAGGAATGTATGGCTTGGCGGTAGTTCATGGCAGGCGCCGGCGTAAGGCGTCCATGTAGCGGTGCACGGCCGCGGCGTCTTCGGCGGGCGGCGACCAGGGCGCCAGGTTGTCCGGCGTCAACGGTGCGAAGGGGCCTTGCTTGACTTCATAGAGCACCGTGCCCGTTTGCAGCACCAGCAGGCCGTGCCACACGCCGGGAGGGATTTCGCCGCCGTAGCTGCCGCATTGCGGGTCGAGCACGAGGGTGTCGGTGACGGTTCCCTCCGAGTCGAAAAGGAACAGCGCGATCCTCCCCCGCAGCACCAGGAATAGCTCGTGCCTGTCCGGACGGCAATGCCGGTGCGGACGCAGGTAGGTACCCGGCTCCATGGCGTTCAGCAGGCGGTTGAGGGGGTCGTTCAGGTCTTCGTGGAAATTGTAGTTCATCCGCAGCCGCGGCGAACGTTTTGCGCGGGCGGTCGTTTCGTCCAGCAAGAGGTCATTGATTATCTTCATTCTGTTTTGAACAGGGGTTACGTTAGGGTTTATATTTCGATTTCCGCAGGATCTCCCGGTAATCCCCGTCATTCATCAGGTTTTCGGGCGAGGTATGCGTTTTGTCCATGTATTTCGCTACAATCTGCCAGCCCATCCATACGCCGAGGTTCCCCGGGGCCTCGTCGGCGATAAAGGTCGAAGGCGCAGGTGAAAAATACCGCCCGGTGGTTGCCGCGTCCGGCGTGTAGAGGTGTTTGCGCTCGATCATCAGGCGCCAGAGCGTTTTTTCGTTCCGCCTGCACCACTGGTATTCCTCCGGCGTATATCCCATCCACCTTTCCGGAATCAGCTGCGGACAGGCCTGGTGAAGGATGTACTTGATTTTTCCTTCGTAAATCATGCGCTCCAGCAGGACGCGGCTGTCGCCCCTGAAAGGATATTCCGAGAGGAGCCAGGCCGTCAGGCAGTCGGGGACGACGTAGTCCCGCTCCATTCGCCGTCGCTGGCCGGCGTGGAAGAAATCCCGGTAAAGCGGATAGTCTGCGCCGAGGTACTTGTCAATCGAAAGGGAGAGCAGGCTGTCGGCCACGATGACGTTCTGCCGCAGGCCGGACACGTGCATGTAAACAGCCGGTATCCTCATCCCCGGGAAGTAGTTTTGCAGGCGCCGGAAAGCGTTTCCCAGTTCCTTTTCGATGGATTCCACGTTTTCATACTCTTCCAGGGCATCCCGGTAGAGCTGTTCCAGCGTCGGTTCGGCGTAGTAATTGAGCAGTCGCTCGAAGAAAGCGGGCGTCTGCGTGCTGTCTGTCCGGAAGAGGCTTTTTTCGATCAGAGGGAGCAGGGGCGCATAGTCGGCAGCGATTTGCTGCTGCCATTCCGGCGTATCCATCCGGAGCAGCCGGTAGAAGTCCCGGTCGAAGCGCCGTACCGGGATGGCGCCGTCCGTTGCCTCCCGGCTGCCCGTATCGCATCCCGGCTGTGCGGCGGAGGCCGCAAGGAGGAGGGCGAACAGGCTTGTGCGGAGCAACTTCACGGGGTGTTATTTTTTCAGTAAGACAGTGATTTGGAGCGCCAGGTCGAAAAAGATCATTTTGGCATGACCGTTCTGTGCAATGTGCCGCTCGGCCTCGGAGAGTTCCCGGACGAAGCCGAACACATTCCGTTCGTTCACATACGCCGCAAACCGCGTCGCAAAGGCCTGTTCGGCGGGCGTCATGTAGTTCATTTCGCCGGCTTCAAAACGGTACGCAAAATTCTCGCGGATCAGGCGCTGGCAATAGGCGAGGAAATTCTTCTGCCGTTCCCGCCCGATGCCGGCCATGTCTTCCGCAAAGGTTTTCATTTCCTTTACATTCCGCGCCCAGGAATTGCGCATGATGCGTATGAATTGTTGGAGGAAGAATTCATTTTCTTCGCCGGCATGGATGTTTTCCTTCATCCGGAGATAATCTCCGTGCGACAGGCGAGCCTGCTGCCGGGCCTCCTCCGGCGGCAATGTATAGGGCGGCGCCTCAAGCGTCTTGGCCAGCGCTTCCGGGGCGATGGGGCCAACGTTCAACCGCTGTGCACGCGACAAAACGGTGCCCAGTATCCGGTCGGGTTCTTCCGAGACCATAAATATAAATGTGTTTTGCGGCGGCTCCTCGATCACCTTCAGCAACTTGTTGGCGCAGGCCGGGTGCATCCGCTCCGGCATCCAAATCAGCAGCACACGGCAGGCCGCTTCATAGATGCGCAGGCTGACCTTGTGGAAGATGTGGTCGCTTTCCTTCGCGTAGATGAGCGCCTGTTTGTTCTGCGCATCCATGTGGCTCAACCATAGATTGAGGTCGAAATAAGTGTGGGTGGCCAGGAAACTGCGCCATTCCGGCAGGTAGTCGTCGCAAAGCAGTTTTTTGCGTTCCTTTACGGCCACGATCGGGAAGATGAAGTAAAGGTCGGGATGTATCAGCCCGTTGTATTTGAGACAGGAAGGGCAACGCCCGCAGGCGTCCGTCTCCGAACGTCCGGTACAGTTCAGGTAACGGGCAAAGGCCAGGGCCAGGGGAAAGGCGCCCGTTCCGGCTTTCCCGCAGAAAAGCCGCGCATGGGGTACCGTGCCCTCGTGCGCCGAGCGAATCAGTTGTCGCTTCAGTTCGTCCTGTCCGATGATGTCCCTGAAATACATCAATAGATTGCTTTGGCTATTTGCCGGACGCTGTCGGAGGCCAAAAAGGTGTAGAAATGCAGGCCGGGAACGCCGTTTGCCATCAGGTCCTTGCACTGCAGGATACTCCATTCCACGCCGACGGCCTTGGCCTCGTCGTCGCTTTTGCAACGGCGCAGTTCCGCCGCCAGCGCTTCCGGAATGTCGGCACGGAAGACTTTCGGCAATACCGTCAGTTGATTGGTAAAGACCACCGGCTTGATGCCCGGAATCACCGGCACGGTGATGCCCCTGGCACGCAGGCGCTCGACAAAGGCATAGTACTTCGCGTTGTCGAAAAACATCTGTGTGACCAAATAGCCGGCGCCGTTCTTCACCTTCTCCCCGGCATAGAAGAGGTCCGACTCCATATTGGGCGCCTCCTCGTGTTTTTCCGGATAGCACGCCACGCCGTAGGAGAAGGGAGTTTCCGGGGGATCAAAGCGGGTGTCGTCCAGCGCGATCCCCTGATTGAAGCGGTTTACCTGCTGCTGCAGGTCGGTTGCATGTACATGAAAGTGGCCGGGAGGGATTTCGGCTGCCCTGTTTTTGGCGTCGCCTCGCAGGAGCAGCAGGTCATAGACGCCCAGGAAGTTCAGGTCTATCAGCGCATATTCCGTTTCTTCGCGGGTGAATCCCGTGCAAATGATATGCGGTACGGCCGTGATGCCGTACCGGTTCTGGATGGCCGCGGCCACGGCTACCGAACCCGGCCGCCTGCGTACGGCTACCTTGCGGATACTGCCGTCCGGCTGCGGTTTTTCAACGTACTCGCTGTGATGGGACGTGATGTTGATGTATTTGGGGTCAAATTCCCGCAACTTGTCAATCACATCATATACCTTTTGAATATGGTTTCCTTTCAGCGGCGGCAGAATCTCGAAAGAAAATATCATCCTTCCGCTCGCGTTTATCAAATCAATGACTTTCATTGCTTACCTGTTTGCTGCGCAAATGTACGAATTTTTACCCGATGCGCCACAGGGGGCGCCGCGCTTTTCACCTGACGACCTGGGGGATGCAGAAGGCAAAGTGGAGGGTCGAGCAGTCGATATTTTTGAACAGGTTTAAAATTCCTAATTACTTGAATTGTATCAGACGAAAATGTTCTTACCTCCTTTCTATCTTACGTTTGTCCTGTGTATAGGGGACACGCTATTTCTTTTTTGCTTTTTTTATGATATAATATATCGGACATCCGGATTATGTTGCATACATTCGTGCTGGGATTGAAAATCAGGGATAAACAATTACTGTTATTTGAGGAATATATGATAAATATGGACAAAGAGCTACATGAGAAATTCATAGAAATAGCTAAAGAAAAAACGTCGGACAAAACAAATTTCGCCTCTCTGCTTGCCGACATCTTATCGATCAAGAAAGAGGCTATATACAGGCGGATACGTGGCGAGGTATTTTTTACGTTTGCCGAAATCGTCTCCATCGCCAAGAAACTGGATATTTCACTGGACTATGTGGGAGGTATGGTATCGCCCTACCGGAGTCATCCTTTTTCCCTTCACGTGCAAAATTATATCAACCAGGAAGAAATAGACTACCGGATGACCAGAGATTACATTGCCGCCATTCGCAGGGCCGCCAGTTTGTCATATTCCGAATTCGGCTATACCACGACCATCATCCCGATGCATTTTTCGATCTTCCACGAGCCGTTTTACTACCTTTATATCCTGAAATGGCTGTACCTCTCCGGTCACTACAATGCGCTTTTTTCCGAAATCTCGTTCGACGAACGCCAGAAAAAACAGAATGCGCAGTTTCTGCAGGCAGTGATGGCTATCAAATATACGTATTATGTTTGTGACAAACTTTTCCTGACGTATATGCTGAACGACATCAATTATTTTCACAGCATCCGTCTGATGTCGGACGCGGATATGCTGCTGATGAAAAAAGAAATTGAATATTTCCTAATCCGCATGGAAAAACTGGCCATTCAGGGCGCTTACAACAATGGCAACAAAGTGGATATCTACGTCTCCGACCTGCATTTTGAAACTACCTACTATTACCTGGCTTCCGATATAGAAAATATTTCCATGATAAGTTCCTTCAGTGTGGGAGCGGTCACATCACTGGAAAAGTCGGTTTGCGGACAGATGAGAACCTGGATGCAGGGGCTGAAAAGAACCTCCACGCTCATCTCCTGTAGTGCGGAAAAAGAACGGATTTCCTTTTTCGGTAAACAGCGAGCGATACTGAAAGCTTTTTTCGATAAACACAACATGTAACCCTGGGCGCAGGGTGCAAGGTACAATTAGTCGGTTCTTCATTTTGAATACGTGTAAATCGCGTAAAAGGCCATAAAATCTACTCCTGAAGACGTCTTTTCTGCTCCTGAAAATAGATGCTTTATATCTCTGTTCTTTACAAGAAGAAGATACTTGCGCAACTCCGCGCAAACGTCCGGAAGCGTTCAGGACACTTGCGCGAAACTTTTTATCAAGAAAAAAGAACAAAGGGAACCTCTAAAAACTCCCGAACGCTGCGCTACGCTCCGTAGAAAAAAAAGAATTGGTCCGCGAATGCACGCGAATATCCGCGAATCATTTATTCGCGTTCATTCGCGGACATTCGCGGATCAATTTTTTCTTTCTCTGCGGAGCGTTGGGGGTTTTTAAAGAAAGGCAGATTCAAAAATTCAATCATTCAAAAGGCTCGTTTTTTTTGAATCTTTGAATTCTCTTTGATTGTGGGAGTTTTGAGAGGTTCCCCAAACCCAATTTACGGGAAATGTTTTTTGCATTTCAATGATTTCTTCACCGGACGGCATCGCCTGGCCCCTTACCGTATTCTTGGCACCAGGGTTGCAGACCGCAGGTTGCGCATTTCGGGTGACGCGCCAGGCAGACATATCGCCCGTGGAGGATGAGCCAGTGATGCGCGCGGGCGATGAGGGCTTCGGGAATGTGGCGAACCAGTTCTCGTTCGGTGGCCAGGGGCGTTTTACTGTTCTCGGTCAGGCCGATGCGGTTGGATACGCGAAACACATGCGTATCCACAGCCATAGCCGGTTTATGGTAAACCACCGACGCAATCACGTTGGCCGTCTTGCGTCCCACGCCCGGCAACTTTTGCAGTTCATCCACTTCCGAGGGCACCCGGCCGCCAAATTCGGACAGCAGTGTCCGTGCCATGCCTACCAGATGCCGCGCTTTGCTGTTGGGATAGGAAACGCTCCGGATATATTCGTACACCGCTTCCGGCGTGGCGGCCGCCAGCGCCTCGGGTACGGGAAAGGCCTCAAACAGCGCAGGCGTAATCTTATTGACCCGCTGGTCCGTACACTGTGCCGACAGAATGACGGCTATCAGTAACTGGAACGGGTCCCTATATCGCAACTCGGTT
Organism: Tannerella sp.; assembly: GCA_031275525.1. Lineage (GTDB taxonomy): Bacteria > Bacteroidota > Bacteroidia > Bacteroidales > Tannerellaceae > Tannerella. The sequence continues at coordinate 5,359 of JAISOP010000171.1, read as the reverse complement.
TCCGCCACCGGCACATTCCGGCCAAACCATTCGATCACGCCCTTATATCTCTCTTCCTTCCGCAACTCCCGAATCTTTCAATCCATCCAACCGTTGGAACGTCAATATGCGGCCTCGAACTGTTTGAGGAAACGGGTGTCATTTTCCGAAAACATCCGCAGGTCTTTTACCCGGTATTTCAGGTTCGTAATCCGTTCGATACCCATTCCCAGCGCGTAGCCGGAATAGAGTCGGCTGTCGATGCCGCAGTTGTCGAGCACGTTCGGATCTACCATGCCGCAGCCCAGTATCTCTACCCAACCCGTGTGCTTGCAGAACGGACAGCCCTTGCCGCCGCAGAGGATACAGGAGATGTCCATTTCGGCCGACGGCTCGGTGAACGGAAAATAGGAGGGACGCAGGCGAATTTCCGTTTGCGCACCGAACATTTCCCGGGCAAAAAACAGCAGCGCCTGCTTCAGGTCGGCAAACGAGACTTCCCTGTCCACGTACAGGGCTTCCACCTGATGGAAAAAACAGTGTGCGCGATAGGAGATCGCTTCGTTGCGATAGACGCGTCCCGGACAGATGATGCGGATAGGCGGCTGCCGGCGTTCCATCACCCGCGTTTGCACGGAGGAGGTATGGGTGCGCAACACCACGTCGGGATGATGCCGGATGAAGAACGTGTCCTGCATGTCGCGTGCAGGATGGTCTTCCGCAAAATTAAGCGCCGAAAAGACGTGCCAGTCGTCTTCGATTTCCGGCCCTTCCGCAATGCTGAACCCCAGGCGTCCGAAGATGTCGCAGATTTCTTTGCGGACAATCGAAAGCGGATGGCGCGTACCCAGGGGTAGCGGCCAGGCGGTGCGCGTCAGGTCGTAGCTACAGTTCCCCGTCTGCGCCTGCTCAAAACGCTCCCTCAACTCGTTCATCTTGTTTTGTGCTTTCTCTTTCAGTTCATTCAGGTATTTCCCAACTTCCCGCTTTTGTTCGGACGCCACGTCCCGGAATTCATTCATCAGCAGTGGAATTTCGCCTTTCTTGCTTAGGTACTTTATCCGCAGTGTCTCCAGTTCTTCCGCACTGACGGCCTCCAGGGTTTCGATTTCCCGAAGCAACGTTTTGATTTTTTCAATCATTCTGATTTCTATTTAATTTTTGATGGGCAAATGTACAAAAAATTCGGAAACTCATTACCTTTGTCGAAAAATAAGTTTCCAGATGGAGATATTGATTGTTTCCGGATTGATTTTGTTGAACGGACTGCTTGCGATGACGGAAATTGCGCTGGTTTCGTCGCGGAAGGCCCGGTTGGAGATTGAATTGAAGAAGGGAAAACAGCTGGCGCAGAAGGCCCTGAACCTGACGGCGAATCCGGACAAGTTTCTTTCTACCATTCAGATAGGGATCACGTTGATCGGGATTCTGACGGGATTGTTTTCGGGCGAGGCTTTTGCGGGAAGCCTGGCCGGTGTACTGGCGGACGTGGGGTGGCTTCAGCCCTATGCGGCGCCGGTGGCCAGGCTGTTGATCGTTATGACGGTGACCTACCTGACGCTGGTGCTCGGCGAACTGGTGCCGAAACGCATCGGCATGAGATTTGCCGAAAAAGTGGCCATGATGATGGCGCAACCGATGGATATCCTGTCGGCTGTGGCGTCTCCTTTTGTTTGGATATTGTCCAATAGCACGTATCTGGTAATGTGGCTGCTGAGGCTGGACAGAATGGAAGAAAACAAGGTGACGGAGGACGAGATCAAGGCCGTTGTCAAGGAGGGTTTTGCCGGCGGCGAAGTACAGGAAGTGGAACAGGATATTGTGGAACGTGTGTTTACGCTGGGGGACCGCGATGTGGGTTCCATCATGACACACCGGAGCGACATCGCCTGGATGGACATCCGGGATACGCCGGCTGTTGTACGCGAAAAGGTGAGGATGCGTCCGTTCAACATCTATCCCGTGGCCTCGGTCAAGTTCGACAATATTGTGGGGGTGGTTTACCTGAAAGACCTGTTCGGGCGGATTAATTCGCCGGACTTCACCCTGTCGCAGGTGCTCCAGCCTCCGCAGTTCGTGCCCGAAGACCAAAGCGTGTACAAGGCGCTGGAACAGTTCAGGAAGGCACGGGTAAAATACGGTCTGGTGACGGACGAGTTCGGAGGCATCCAGGGCATTGTAACGCTGAGAGACATTATGGAAGCCCTGATTGGCCAGATGCTCGACATGGACGAGGAACAGGAAATCAAACAGCGTACGGACGGCAGTTGGCTGGTGGACGGCCAGTACTCATTCTACAATTTCCTCGAATACTTCGACCTGGAGGACTTATATGCCGAGTACGATTACAATACCTTGAGCGGGCTGATTCTGGAGATTCTGGAGCGTGTCCCGAAAACGGGCGACAAACTGACGTGGAAAGACCTTGAGTTCGAAATCGCAGAGATGGACAAAGCCCGGATAGACAAGGTGCTGGTGCGGAAAAGGGCGAAAGAATAAAAAAAGGGATGGTTCATTTCCGGACGCTTCCTTACAGCCTGCACCGGTTGAACAGATTGGAATTCCCCCCCGTTGCGCTTTTCTTTCTGCCGGATTTTCATATCATTGAACTTTTAGATACCTTCGCGGTTGAATCATAAAACAAGTTGGAGTCATGGCATTATTTTCTTTTTACAATGTGCGCAAACCGCGTCGGTTCGAGCATAAGCCTATATACTGGGATCCGCGCAAGGAGGCGCTGGAAGAACGCATCCACAAGGCGAAACGCGAAATGGGTATCCTGCCGGATGGCCCGGAAGACTACAAACCCTCCATCAAGGGTACTTTTATCGAAGGCACAAGACATCTAAGGAAAAGCAAGTCCAAGGGCGAGGATGTGCAAAACCGGATATACAGGAATATGCGGTTGCTGCTTGTGCTGGCGGTACTGGCGATGTTATTCTGGTATTTGTTTCTGAAATAATGAGCGATATCATACATTTGCTCCCCGACCATATCGCCAACCAGATTGCGGCGGGGGAAGTGATTCAGCGTCCGGCATCGGTGGTGAAGGAATTGATGGAAAACGCCGTGGATGCCGGCGCTACTCGTATTACCGTAAACATCAAGGATGCCGGCCGCACGCTGATACAGGTGATCGACAACGGGAAGGGGATGTCGGAAACGGACGCGCGGATGGCTTTTGAGCGCCATGCCACGTCCAAAATTGCGAACGTGCAGGATCTTTTTTCCCTGTGCACCATGGGATTCCGCGGCGAGGCGCTGGCATCGGTTGCCGCCGTGGCACAGGTAGAGTTGCGTACGCGCCTCAAGGGGGCGGAATTGGGAACGAAACTGTCGATCTCCGGCTCGGCAATCGACGCCATTGAACCGGACGCCTGCCACGAAGGAAGTATCTTTTCCGTCAAAAACCTGTTTTACAACGTGCCGGTACGCCGGAAGTTCCTCAAGTCCAACGAAACGGAATTCCGGAATATCCTGACCGAATTTGAACGGGTCGCGCTGGTCTATCCCCAGATCGCCTTTTCGCTCCATCACAACGACATGGAAACCTTCCAGTTGCCCGTTTCAGGTCTGCGCCAGCGGATCATCAACGTATTCGGAAAAAAACTCAACCAAACGCTCCTCACGCTCGACGCACCCAATTCCATTGCCCACATCGAAGGATTCGTCGGCCAGGTCAACGCCGTCAAGCGGAAAGGCGCGTTGAATTATTTCTTCGTAAACGGGCGCTTCATGAAGCATCCCTATTTCCATTCGGCCATCATGCGTGCCTACGAATCGCTGATCCCGGCGGATGAAAAGCCGGACTATTTCATTTTCCTGACGCTGGAGCCTTCGACGATTGACGTGAATATCCACCCGACCAAAACGGAAATCAAGTTTGAAAACGAAGGCCCGATCTGGCAAATCCTTGCGGCCGCCGTCCGCGAAACCCTGGGCAAGGCCAACGCCGTGCCCAGCATCGACTTCGACACGGAAGGCGCCATCGAGATACCCGTTTACCGGCCGGGAAGGGAGCCGGCGGCGCCCGGCCTCCACACAGACCCTTCCTACAACCCCTTTCGCCACACCTCTACCCGGCCGGCCTACAGCCACGGCGACTGGGAAGAACTCTCCAGGGGCTTTGACCAGGACCGGAACCTGCCGCCAGACCATTCAATTCCCCCTTATCCGGAAATGCCCCCGCCGGAAGGCAGCGGCGCCCTGTTTCCCGAAACCACCCACCCCTGTTTCCAATACCGGGGCCGCTACATCATCACCCTGCTAAAGTCGGGGCTGGTGCTGATCGACCAGCGCCGGGCGCACATCCGTATCCTCTACGACCGCTATCTTTCAAACATACGGCAGCAAAAAAGCGTTTCGCAGCAACTGCTCTTTCCCGAAATCATCGAATGTACGGCCTCGGAAGCGGCCATCCTTTCTGCCTTGACGGACGAATTGCGAAAGTTTGGCTTCGACCTGGACTCGCTGGGACATAACAGCTATTCGATCAACGGCGTGCCGGCCGGCATCCAAGACCGCGCCCCGTCTGCCCTGCTCAGGGAATTGCTCGACTATGCCATGGAAGCCGGCGGCCTCGCGGACGAACGCGCTACGGAAACCCTGGCCCTCTCCCTGGCCAAAGCCGCCGCCATCCGTCCGGGCCAATCGTTGACACCGGAAGAAATGGAATCCCTTGTCGGGGCGCTGTTTGCCTCGGAAGCAAGCCGCCTGACGCCCGACGGCAAACCGGTCATCTCCGTCCTCACAGACGACGAACTGGCCAAACGGTTCAAAAAAATGGAGAATTGAGAATGAATCCGGAACCTCTAAAAACTCCAAACGCTCCGCAGAGAAAGAAAAAGTTGTCCGCGAATGTCCGCGAATATCCGCGAATCATTTCCTGGCGGCCCTCCGGGATTTTAAACCAACCGTCCCGAGTTTCGGTTCAACCGTCCCAAGTTTCGGTTCAACTGTCCCGAGTTTTGGTTCAATCGAACCAAAGTTTTAATTCAATCGAATCAAGTTTTGATTCAACTGAATCAAGTTTTGATTCAATTGAATCAAGTTTTAATTCAACCGAATCAAGTTTTGATTCAACCGAATCAAGTTTTAATTCAACCGATCAAGTTTTGATTCAACCGAATCAAGTTTTAATTCAACCGAATTAAGTTTTGATTCAACCGAATCAAGTTTTGATTCAATTGAATCAAGTTTTAATTCAATTGAATCAAGTTTTGGTTCAACCGTCCCAACTGTCCCAAGTATTAAACCAACCGTCTGGGGTTTCCCAACATGCACAAAACGATGCCGCGCACAGACCGTATAAATCCGATACCGCTTTAGGGATAGCGGGTAAGCACGAAATCGGGCGCTATTTCGTAACGGATCCGATACG
>JAISOP010000148.1 GCA_031275525.1 Tannerella sp. | reverse complement strand
TTCCCCATGGGGAATTGTCCATTCCCCATGGGGAATCGCTCGGTCCCCATGGGGAATTATTCATTCCCCATGGGGAATTGCTCGTTCCCCATGGGGAATTTGCTCCCCTATGATGTGTTTTTATGCTATAAATAAGCGCTTTATGGAATTTAACCCGAGATGAAACCGGACTCGGTATCCAGTTAAGCAACATCGCATCCCACCGGGGATACCTCCCCGGCAGCACAGGGAAACCTCCTTCTCGCGCCTGCATCCTGTCCATGCACAAAACCATGCCGCGTGCAGCATAAATGAAACGCGGAGACGGAGTATATAGAGATTGGTCTCCGTTCCTCTGTGTTCTCCCCTGTGGCGCTCCGTATAAGAAAACTTTGCACCTCTTTATTTCATCCACAAAGTTTTTCAAATGGAATCGAATAATTACAAGTCGGTCTTTTGGGGGGGATGTAATGATAAATAACCATAAATGACGTTAATTTGTTTGGCGCTTAGTTTTCACCTCATTACTTTTGCGGCGCTGAATGTTACAAATAAGTGAGTAAACGCTACAAAATGAAAGCATGTTTAGGGCATAAACAAAAGAAAACGACAACCTCCCCGTTGTCCACGACGAATCGTCATTCAATGGCGTTCCGTAGCATGTTATGCGGCAATTTTAGCCGTCCTCATACGGCGCCGGAAACATGCAATGCCTTGTCTATTAGTGAAATAATGTTAACGGGGGGGGGGGGCAAACCTATATAAATGTAAAAAAAGCGATTGGTCGTATAGCGACGACAATCGCCTGTTTTTTCGGAAATCATAAAAGCTACTCGATGTATAAGGCGTCGGGTAGCTTTTTTTATGCTCTTTCCGCAGGACAGGATTATTAAGATAAATGACTTATAACCGAATAACTATGTTTTATTATTAACCAAATTGACTATGAATGTAAAAAGGTTTTTTTGTGGAGAATGGCCTCACTGCCTGCAAAGGGCGAGGCTGTTGTGTGTATGCCTGTTGCTGGCGCCGGCGTTTAGCGCGGTGCAGGCCGGCAGCGGGGTGGCGTCCGGCGAATCCGTGCTTCAGCAGGGTGGAATTACCGGATATGTGTATGACGAGGCCGGCGAGCCGGTTGTGGGAGCGAATGTAATCGTGAAAGGAGCGGCCGGAGTGGGCGCCGTGACCGATATTGACGGGCGGTTTAGGCTCCATGTTGCCGTGGGCGCCGAACTGGAAATCTCCTTTATCGGCTATCAGACGCAGACCGTGAAAGCCGCCGACAACTTGCGGATCACACTGATGGAAGACACTAAGGCGCTGGAGGAAATCGTGGTCGTGGGCTACGGTACGCAGCGGCGTTCCGATATTACCAGTTCGATTGCGTCGATCGGGCCGAAGGATTTTATTCAGCAACAGTCCTTCCGTGCGACGGATGCGTTGCAAGGGCGCGTGGCCGGTCTGGTGGTGACCAACACCGGCGGCGACCCGTTTGCTACCGTTAATATCCGTATCCGGGGAACAAACTCGATCAACAAGGGCAACGGCCCCCTGTATGTGACAAACGGCGTGGTGGGAAGCAGTATGCCTGCGGTGGAAGACATCGAGTCGATCCAGGTGCTGAAGGATGCTTCGGCAACGGCCCTCTACGGTTCGCGCGGCGCCAACGGCGTCATCCTGATTACGACCAAAAAGGGCGCCGAAGGCAAAACGAAAATCACGCTCGACACCTACGGCGTGCTGCAAACGCCGGCCAAGCTGTACGACAAGCTGGATGCGGCTTCTTTTGCCGAGGCCTACAACTACACGTTCAACAGCAAGATTTTCTCGAATGCCGACATCGCCGAATGGCGCGAAAAGGGCGGCCCGGACTGGCAGCGCGAAGTGCTGCAAGACGCTTGGCTGCAACGCTACCGCCTGAACGCCAGCGGCGGATCGGACAAGGTGCGTTTCTACACCACCGTGAGCTATGCGAACAATGATGCCATGATACGTCACCGTAGTTCCAACTCGCTCGGTTTCAATAACCGCCTGGACGTCGATCTTTACAAAAACATAAAACTGGAGTGGAATATGGGTCTCAGCCGCGGACAGACCCGCAACAAGAGCGACGCTCTCCGGGGCGGCGCCGGCTCGCTCCTCTTCGGCGCCATCATCAATGCGCCGGTAGCCAAGCTGGTCAATGACGACGGTAGCTACGTCACCCTGCCCGAATACGGCCCCAATGAAAACAACTTTATGGCCGAACTGAACGAAACGGATAAGTGGAATACCTCCATCGGCGGATCGTCCAACATGGCCCTGACATGGGAGGAAATTATCCCGGGACTGAGCGCACAGTACCGCATGAACGTAAGCTACGCTTCCGCTCGCGACCATGAGTTCAGGAGTACGAAATACCGTCTGGGCTGGGAGCCGACTGTCGCCGGCAGCAGCAATGAAGAGATTTCCTATTTCCAGAATTTGCAGTTGAACTACAACAAGACCTTCGGACAGCACCGTATCGGACTGACCGGCGTAGTCGAATCGTACAACTACAAGTTGGACGAATCCTCGTACACCGGCCGCGAGTTTGCGACCGACGTGCTCGGATACTGGGGGCTTGGCCTGGCCGCCACGCGCGAAGCCAATGTGAAGTACGAGAATGACGGGATACTGTCCTACATCGGACGCCTGAACTATAGCTACGGCGGCGGGCGGTATGCCCTGACCGCCACGTGGCGCCGGGACGGTTCCTCGAAATTTGCCGAAGAAAACCGCTGGGGTTCCTTCCCGTCCGTTTCCGTCGGCTGGCGCGTCTCGGAAGAAGCGTTTATGAAGAACCTGGGTATTTTCTACAACCTGAATCTGCGCGGCAGTTACGGTATCTCCGGCTCGCAGGCCGTAGATCGCTTCCAGACCATCTCGCAGCTTACCGCCGGCGATGTCTATTTCGAATCCTCCATCGAGATTCCCAACTATATTCCGAAGGTGATCAACACCAATTTGAAGTGGGAGACTACCGCCCAGACGGATATCGGACTGGATTTCGGCATCCTGAACAACCGCCTGAACGGTACGGTGGACTATTATAACAAGGATACGCGCGACGTGCTGATGGAAGAACCCCTGCCGGGCTACCTGGGCGGCGAAGACGTCTGGCGCAACCGGGGACGGATGAACAACCGGGGCGTGGAGTTCTCGTTCAGCTACCTGCCCATCGTCACCAAAGACCTTACGTGGGAAATCGGCGGCAACCTGGCCAAGAATGTCAACAAGGTCGTTGACCTGGGACAGGAAACGCCCATCTACGTCAAAAATGGGGTCGGTAACGGCGACGGGTTGGATATGAGTCAGATCAGCGTCCTGATGAACGGCTACAGCATGGGTTCGATCTATGGCTACAAGGTGCTCGGGATATGGCAGGAGAGCGAAGCGGCCGAAGCGGCCAAATTCGGCGCGGCGCCGGGCGACTATAAGGTGGCCGACCTCGGCGGCAAGGCCGACGCAACGGGCCGCGTCTATCAATGGTATGAAGACGGGTTTGCCGGCGACGGCAAGATCGACTCCAACGACCGTACCATCATCGGTTGCGGAACGCCCGACTTCAGCTGGGGACTGAATACGTCCGTCACATGGAAAAAACTCGACGCCAACCTGATGCTGCAAGGCGTCGCCGGCGCACAGATGCTGAATGTGGTTTACGCCGCCGCTTCGACGGCTCACCAGGGGCGGTCGTCCTCCATCACGCTGGCCGAAGCATGGGTCAAATCCTGGGCGCCCGGCGTGGAGAACGCCACGTTTGCCAATCCGCAGAGCAATTACGCCTATAACCGGCTGATCAATACGAGCCGCTGGGTGCAGGACGCCAGCTACGGACGCATCCGGAACCTGAGCGTCGGGTACACCTTCGACCGCAACCTGCTCCGCTACGGTGCGCTGCGCGTCTATTTCAGCGTGCAGAACCTGCTGACGCTGACCAAATACAAGGGCCTGGATCCGGAGGCAAGTTCCACCAGCGATACGGAGGAATACGACCGCGGCACGGGCATCGACAGCGGAGCCAATCCCAGTCCGCGCAGTTTTACGTTCGGCGCCCAGCTCACCTTTTAATCACCGGGACAGTTTTTAATTACATGAATATAACAAGATAGATTATGAAAAAGATAATAAACAGTTTATTGATAATGACGGTGATGCTTGCCGCATCCTGTTCGGATATGCTGGAGGAAACACCGAAGGCGCTGCTGTCGCCCGACAAGGCTTTTTCCTCGGCGCAGGCCCTGAAACTGCTGGCCAACGGACTGTATGACCCCTACGAGCACGATTATACGTCCGACCCGGACAATATTTTCCTGATGTGTCTGCCGGGAGACGACATCTGTTCCGACCGTTCCGAATGGAACTGGGAACAGTCCGACGTGTTTACCCAGACCGACGCTATCAGCCGCTATGAGGAAGGTACGTGGGAAACGCCTTTCATGGGGATCGCCGCCGCCAATCAGATTATTGAAGGATACGAGTCGGTTCCGGTGAACAACGAGGCCGACCAAGCGCTGGTCAACAATATCGCCGGACAGGCCTATTTCCAGCGCGCCCACTGGCTGCTCTTCATGAGCCGCTTCTGGGGAGGCATCCCGATGCCGCTGGTAAACGACGGAGCCATCCTGCCGAAAAGCAGTGTAGATGCCGTTTTTGACCAGGGCGTCGAAGACCTGCTCAAAGCCGAGGAACTGCTTCCGTGGAGCCACAGCGAAGGCGACTGGATATCGAGCGACGGGTTCAGCGTGACCCCGCTCAAGTTTGCAGCCAAGGCATGGCTGGCCCAGGCCTACCTGCAATCCACCGGCTGGCCGCTGAAGCGGACGGAAAACTATGCCAAAGCCGCCCAGAAAGCGAAGGAAGTCATCGACTGGGCCAACGCCAACCCGAACGTCCTGGGGCTGCTGCCCATCGACCAGCTCTGGAGCGGACAGGGATTCTGGGACAAGGAGTGCGTATGGGGCATGGGATACACGTTTAACGGCAACTACACCATGCGCTGCTCGATGGGAGAAACCCCGGACGAGGAGGTGTCGGGCACCGGCTGGGCCACCAATCTGGCCGAGCTTTATTTCTACGACCGTTTCCCCGAAGGCAAGCGCAAGGAGGTCACCTTCCGCACCACCATCTGGATCGAACCCAACACCGACGCGCTCAAGGCCGAGCTGGCCGCTTTCCAGGCCACGCTGAGCAAGGCGCCCGGCGGGTCGTTCGGCCCCGACTGGCCGGTACGCCTCTGGAACGGTCTCGACAACAAAAGCACGCCCAACCAGTGTGTCTATACCTGGCAAAACTTCAATCCCGATACCGACCTGGCTGCCGGCAAATTTTTCTGGGACCAGCGCTACCGCCGGTGGAACGTGCAGGTGACGTGGGACGACTATATCAAAAATCCCGAATCCAGGAGACATCCCTACTATGCCAAGGGATATTTCGACGACCAGATCGACAATACCTACGTGCCGGGCGACCGGAAATACAATGCCGACGGCACGATCCGGGCCTGGGGATGGGAAACGCGCTCGCTGGATTCCGACTACTGGAATTCGGGCAAGCTCCAGCGCTGGATGCGCTACGCCGAAGTGCTGCTGATCTACGCCGAAGCCCAGGCCATGGCACACGGCCTGGACCAGAGTTGCATCGACGCGCTCAACCAGGTGCGTGCCCGCGCCGAGGAAACGCGCGGACTGGCCAAATTGGGTGATTACGCCTCGGCGCAGGACTTCCAGCAAGCCGTCTTCGACGAACGCGGCTGGGAATTTGCCGGCCTGGAATACGGACAGCGCTGGGCCGACCTGCTGCGTTTCGAGAAGGCGAAGGAAATGAACTCCAACCGCTCCTCCCTGGGCGCCTGGCCCGACGGCAGGCTGAAGGAAAAGGAAATCAATCCCGAGTTCTTTGCCAATGAAAAGAAGTTTTATTACCTCCTGATACCGGCTTCCGAAAAAGCCCGGACGGGCATGAGGGATCACGACGCTTCGATCGACCCCATCGTTCCCCAGCAATGACGGAGGTGATAACTAACGATATGCAATCTTATAAATGAAAAAGTATATGGACAGATTTTTGAAATATTCGATGACAGGCATACTCCTGTGTCTCGCAGTTGCCTGCGAGGAGAAGTATGAACGGACGGTGCTGCCGGTCGAGATCAGCGGCGAGTTGACGCAAGATGTGCCGGCCGAAGGCGGTACCTACTACCTGACCCTGACCTACGAGGGCGAAGTGACGCTGAAATCCGCCGAACCGTGGTGCACGGCCGAGTATCTGGGGAGTGCGTCGGCTAACAACATTAAAATCACGGTGGCGCCCAATGCCGGCACCGCCGACGACCCCTTCCCCAAAAAGCGTTCGGCGGGAGTCTCCATCCTCACCTTCAGCAATCCGACCATCAACGTGCAGATGAACCAGGAGGGCCTGACTGCGCCGGTGCTGGAGAAGCCGAAGGTGGCCGCCAACTGGCAGTTCAAAAACTCCGCCGCCTTCGGCAAGGCCGCCACGGGCGCCGACCTGGAACTCAAGGGCAGCGGCTTCTTCGAAGCGGAAGGCATCGGCGGCTCCACGGCCGTCGAGGTGGCCAAGGGCAGCCATTTCCTGGCCCGGCACGGCATCGCGGCCAACGGCGGCGGCACGAAGGTGAACAACTATTCGATACTGATCGACTTCAAGCTGCCGAACGACAACCGCTACTGCTTCTACCAGACGAACCTGGCCAACAGCGACGACGTGGATTTCTTCCTGCGCAGCAACATGTATCAGCTGGGCATCGGCAGCGTGTATACCGACCTGCAGGCCGACCCGATCAAATCGGGCGTATGGTACCGGCTGGTCGTATCGGCGCAGTTGGGCGAATCGCTGAAATACTACCTGAACGGCAGGGAAATCTATTCCAGCGGCGGCGGGGGCGATGCTGCACGGGACAGCCGCCTGGCGCTTGACCCGGACGGCGTGCTGCTGTTTGCCGACGAAGACGGCGAAGACGAAAGCATCTACGTGGCGCAGGTCACCATCTGGGACCAGCCGCTGGATGCCGCCGACGTGGCCGCCCTGGGCGACGCGGGCAGCAACGACTACCTCACCTTCGCAGGCCCGCTGACGGGCAGGTGGCTGTTTGACGATCCGGAACATCCGGGAGCCGCCGAACAGGGCAACGACCTGATGCCGGCGGGCAGCGCCATCTGGGAAGCCGACGGGCCGGATGCCGACAACAAAGCCGTGTCGGTGGGCAAGGGCAGCTATTTCCTGGCCAAACACGGCATCGCTCCCGGCGGCACAACGGCTGCCGGCGACCCGGCCGCGAAGGTGAACGAATACACGCTGCTGATCGACTTCAAGGTGGCCGAAACCGGACGCTACTATGCGTTCATGCAGACCGACCTGACCAACGGGAACGACGGGGAAATCTTTATCAACGGCGACGGCAAGATCGGCATCAGCGGCGGCTACTATTCGGAAGCCGTTGTGCAGCCGGAAACGTGGTATCGCTGGGTAGTGACCGTCAAGTGCGGCGAGTTGTGGAAGCAGTACCTCGACGGCGCGCTGCTCCATGAGGCCGCCGCCGACCACGACGGTAAGATGAACGTGGACGACCGCTTTGCCCTCGATCCGTCCGGCGTCCTGCTGTTTGCCGACGAAGACGGCGAAGACAACGAAATCTTCGTTGCCGCCGCCGCCATCTGGAACAAGGCGCTGAGTGCGGAAGAAGTCGCGGCGCTCGGACAGGTCGGCGCTCCGATACAATAAGAGGGCTACGACGCCTTCAACGCTACTCCATAGCGGAAAAGCCCCGGAAGCCCACCTCCGGGGCTTTTTTTGGGGGCGACTTGGCGACGGCAAAGAACGCAAAGCAACTACCTCTAAAAACCCCAATCAAGGCTTGCGAAAAATTGTCCGCGAATGCACGCGAATATCCGCGAATAGGTGGTGATATAAAAAGTATGCTGTCATAACGAACAGGAAAACCGAACACAAAGTGTCTTTTGGTAAACGGATGCAGATATGCTGCCTTCCCTGTACTGTGCATCAAACAAGAATCAAG
>JAISOP010000081.1 GCA_031275525.1 Tannerella sp. | reverse complement strand
CAAAAATTCCGTGGAATTCCGGGTTATCTCCAAAGCCTCATATTGGAAAATGAGGGCGTATGCGATACGGGCGTATGCGATACGCCCCTACGAGCGCGCCCCAACCTGTACGGCCAGCGACGTAGGGGCAACCCTTGCGATTGCAATCATTGGAATGACATTCGGATAGCAGCTGTGACCGCCGATTCGCCCCCCTCCCCTTGTGGGGAGGGGTCGGGGGAGAGGTTCAGAGACAGCCCCCACGCCAAGGGGCCTTTGGGACAACCTCGAAGGCGAACGTTCCCGGGCGCCCTTTCATTATACATTATATTTCTTCTATCCTCTTTTTTCAGTCCGCTGTACGGACAGGGCGAGCAGGAAATCATTCCGCCGTCGATTATAAAAGACTATGTGTCGCGGTTTAACGAAACGGACGAAGAACTCACCGTCCAGATGATTCCGAACAGCGGCGCGGCAGATTTCCTGATTGCAAACATTCCGCGGTTTGAGTGTCCCGACAAGCAGTTGGAGGAGATTTATTATTTCCGGTGGTGGACATTCCGCAAACACATCAAACAGACGCCCGACGGGTATATCATCACCGAATTTCTGCCGGCAGTGCCGTGGGCGGGAAAATACAACGGCATCAGTTGTCCCGCCATGCACCACTACAACGAAGGACGGTGGCTGCACAACCGCGCATATCTCGACAGTTACGCGCACTACTGGCTGCGCGGCGGCGGAAGCCCCCGGACATACACTTTCCCCGCAGCCTGCGCCCTGTATGGATACAGCGCGGTTACAGGCGACGGCAACCTGCCGGAAACATTCCTGCCCGACCTGATTGCGAATTTCGAAGCCTGGGAAAAGGAACGATATGACGAATCAAAAAAACTGTTCTGGCAAATAGACGGCAGCGACGGAATGGAAGTATCCATCTGCGGACAGGAAACCGCTGCCGGTTATCGTGCAACAATCAATTCCGCCATGATTGCGGAAGCAAAAACCATTGCCTCCATTGCCGGACGTTCCGGCAACAGCGCCGGAGAGCGTCTCGCGGAAAAAGCCGCCGCCCTGCAGTCAAACATGCTGCAAACGCTCTGGGACAGGGACGCAAGTTTTTTCAAAGTCATCCCGCGAAAAAAAGGCGCCGGCTTGTGCGACGCCCGCGAACTGCATGGCTACACCCCCTGGTATTTCAGCCTGGCAGGTGAAGAGTATGCCGGGGCATGGAAATTCCTGATGGATTCGACCTGTTTTTATGCGCCATACGGACCCGTTACCGCCGAACGGCGTCATCCCGGATTCACAGTCGCCTACGAAGGACACGAATGTCAATGGAACGGTCCTTCGTGGCCCTTTGCCACCTCCGTTACGCTGACCGCCCTGGCTAACCTGCTTAACGAACAGCAGCAGGATTTCATCTCTCCAAAAGATTACCTCGACCTGCTGAAAATCTTTGCCAAATCGCACTACCGGACAAGGGAAGACGGTGTAACCGTCCCGTGGATAGACGAAAACCTGAACCCTTTCACCGGCGACTGGATTGCCCGTACCCGTCTGAAAACTTGGGATAACGGCACATGGTCGAAGGAAAAGGGCGGCGTGGAACGCGGCAAAGATTATAACCATTCCACTTTCTGCGACCTGGTGATAACGGGACTGGTCGGCATCCGCCCGCAGGATGGAAACCGATTAACCGTTAATCCTTTGATCCCCCAAAATACCTGGGATTATTTCTGCCTTGACAACGTTATGTACAGGGGGCATAAACTGACAGTCCTGTACGACAGGTCGGGGAAGAAATATAAACGGGGCAAGGGATTGCTGATTTTCGTGGATGGGGCGCTGAAATACAAATCCGGGAAAATCGGGAAAATAACTGTGAACTATAAACGATGAACGATGAACTTGCTTACGCCTGAGTGTTTATCCCACATATACTGTGCACGGTATAGTTTTGTGCATGACCGGTTTTGTATAGTTCGGTTCCACCGAGGCCTAAAAGGCTTAAAAAACCTAACAGACCTAAAAGGCTTAAAACCTTCGCTCCATTCCCTGAATCATTGAATCATTGGATCATTGAATAATTGAATTCTAAAAATATTTTGTATGAAAACATCATTGAATCTTTTTCTCCTGTTGTTTGCGGCTGCGTGCCTGACGGGATGCGGCGCGGGGGAAGGCCGTGCCGCCTGTGGGCGCGACGGCGGACATGCCTACAACGGAATTTACAGCGGCGAATACAATTCGCGGATCGCCTTTCCCGTCGGCGGGCTGGGGGCGGGCATGTACTGCGTCGAAGGGACAGGATATTTTTCCCACATGTCCGTGCGCCACTTGCCCAATATCTATCATGAACCCGGCATGTTCGCCGCCTTGCACGTCAAGGGCTGCGAGAACGGCGCCAGGGTGCTCGAGGGGCCGGTGGCCGAATGGCGCAAGTTCGGTTCGCCCAACAGCGGACTGGGAGGCCCCGGCGGCGCCAATTACGGCTTGCCCCGTTTCCGGCACGCTGCCTTTAGCGCCCGGTTTCCTTTCGGGCAAGTGTCCCTGACCGATGACGACCTGCCGGTGGACGTGACCCTCAAGGCCTGGAATCCCTTTATCCCCGGTGATGCGGATCATTCCGGCCTGCCTGCCGGCATCCTGGAATACACGCTGGAAAACAAAAGCGACCGGAGGCTCGAAACCGTCTTTTCCTTTCACTCGCGCAACTTTATGCGTACCTCCGGAAAGGCGAACAACCGGGTCAAACCCCTTGCCAACGGTTTTATCCTTTCGCAGGACGGGACAGAGGATGAACCGCACTTGCAGGGTGATTTCGCCATCTTTACCGACCAGCCCGGCACGGTGGTGAATCACTGCTGGTTTCGCGGAGGGTGGTTCGACGGCCTGACCATGGCCTGGAATGCCATCCGGCAGGCCGACCTCGTCGCAAACGATCCGGTGGAGGCCGGCGCTCCCGGCGCCTCCCTCTACGTGCCGCTTGCGCTGGAGGCAGGGGAGAGGAAAACGGTCAAGGTTTACACCGCCTGGTACGTTCCCTTTTCGCACATCCGGGAAGGTGGCGACCCGGAGGACGTGAACGACAACAATGTGCCGGCCGAACGCCTGGCGGTGGAATGTGCCGACAAGGGATTTTACCGCCCGTGGTACAGCAGCCGTTTCGGAAGCGTGACCGAGGTGGCCGAATACCTGACCGGCCATTACGACGACCTGCTCGCCAGGACGGAACGGTTTACGGACGCCTTCTACGCTTCCTCCCTGCCGCCGGAGGTCGTCGAGGCGGTGGCGGCCAACCTGACCATCCTCAAGTCGCCCACCGTGATGCGCGTTTACGACGGGCGCCTGTGGAACTGGGAAGGCTGCGGCGACACCTGGGGGTCGTGTCACGGCTCCTGCACGCACGTCTGGAACTATGCCCAGGCCATTCCCCACCTCTTCCCCGCACTCGAACGGACGCTGCGGCATACGGAGTTTGAGGAAAGCCAGAACAGGGCCGGGCACCAGACCTTCCGTTCCGCACTGCCCCTCCGCCCGGTGGACCACCGCTTCTATTCGGCAGCCGACGGACAACTGGGCGGCATCATGAAGGTGTACCGCGACTGGCGTATTTCGGGCGACGAGGCCTTCCTGCGTGACCTGTATCCCAAGGTCAAGGCCAGCCTCGACTACTGCATCGCCACTTGGGATCCCCGTCGTGTCGGCTTGATCGAGGAGCCGCACCACAATACCTACGACATTGAGTTTTGGGGGCCGGACGGGATGCACAACAGTTTCTACCTGGGCGCCCTGAACGCCTTTGCCGCCATGAGCGAATATCTTGGTCAGGACGCTTCCCCCTACCGGGAACTGGCTGCCAGGGGCAAGGCTTTCACTGAATCGGAGCTTTTCAACGGCGAATACTTTGTCCAGCAAATACAGTGGACCGGATTGCAGGCGCCCGACCCAACCCGGATGACCTCCTGGTCGGTCAATTATTCGGACGAAGCCCGGGCGCTGCTGGAGAAGGAAGGCCCCAAATACCAGTATGGCAACGGCTGCCTGTCGGACGGCGTGCTGGGGTCGTGGATCGCTCGGGTAGCCGGGTTGGAGGAGTCGCTGGAGGCGGAGAAGGTGAAAAGCCACCTGCTGGCGGTGCACCGGTATAACCTGAAATCCGACCTGAGCCATCACGCAAATCCCCAGCGGCCCTCCTTCGCTTTCGGCAGCGACGGCGGACTCCTGCTGTGCAGCTGGCCGAAAGGCGGCAAACTGTCTCTGCCGTTTGTTTACAGCGACGAAGTGTGGACGGGGATTGAATACCAGGTGGCGTCCCACCTGATGATGGCCGGTGAAACGGACAAGGGGCTGGACATTGTCCGCGCCTGCCGCGACCGCTACGACGGACGCATACGCAATCCCTTCGACGAGTATGAATGCGGACACTGGTATGCCCGCGCGCTCTCCAGCTATGCCCTCTTGCAGGGACTGACCGGCGTCCGCTACGACGCCGTTGAGCAGACGCTCTACATCGACTCGCGCACAGGCAACACCTTTACTTCGTTCCTCGCCACGGACGGCGGTTTCGGCAACGTCGGCCTGAAAGACGGAAAGCCTTTCCTCGACGTCCGCTACGGCTCAATCCCGGTGAACAAATGCATCGTATCAGGCGTAGCAAAGAATGGAGAATGGAAAATGGAGAATTGAGAATGAATCAGTGGTGAGTGGTGAGTGGTGAGTGGTTAGTGAAAAACGCTCACCCTCACTAACCACTCACCACTCACCACTAACCACTGCTTGTTTTGAATGATTGAATTTATGAATAGAAAAAACATTTGCCGGGCGGGGCTGCTCTTGTTGTGTGTTGCAACGGGGGCGTGCAGCCGCGGCACACAAAAGAATGCTGCTATGGATGTATTTGAAAAGGGCGCTTTCGGCTATGACTTCCATTACCTTTTGGAGAAGGACAGTACGCTGGTTCTCCTGTCGGACGGCGACGGGCAGGCGCAAATCATCGTTTCGCCCGGCTACCAGGCCAAGGTCTTCACCTCTTCGGCCCGGGGGATGCAGGGCAAAAGCCTGGGCTACGTGAGCTACCGGGCGTTGGAGGCCGAAACCCCTGACGAGCACATGAACGGCTACGGCGGCGAAAACCGCTTCTGGATCGGCCCGGAAGGTGGGAAATATTCCGTCTTCTTCGCTCCCGGCGCCGAACAGGTGTATGCGCACTGGCACACGCCCCCGGCCATCGATACGGAACCGTGGGACGTCGTGTTTGCCAACCGGCGCAATGTCTCCCTGAAAAAGGAAATGGAGGTGACGAATTATGCCGGTTCCCGGCTGAAGCTGCGCATCGACCGTTCCGTTTCGCTGGTCGAGACGCCCGAAATCAGGTTCGGACTGGGACTCGACCTGCCTCCGGGCGTGGAAACCGTGGCCTACCTGACGGAAAACGTCATTACCAACCTCAACGACTTTGAGTGGACGCGCGAAACGGGCGCCCCCTGCATCTGGATACTCGACATGTTCCATCCCGGCCCCCGCGCCGTCACCCTCATCCCTTTTCGACAGGGCGACGAGCGTGAGTTGGGAAAAATCGTCACCTCCGACTATTTCGGGGAAATCCCGGCCCACCGGCTGCAAATCCGCCACGGCGTGATCTGTCTCAAGACCGACGGCAAGTACCGCAGCAAACTGGGACTGAACGGCCGGCGTACCTGCGCAACGGCGGGGAACTATGACCCCGATGCCGGTCGCCTGACGGTGATCACCTACGAGGTAAACCGCAAGGCCGTTTACCTGAGCCAGGAATGGGATCCGGACAAGGAGCCGCTGAGCGGTGATGCGATGAACGCCTACAACGACGGGCCGCTCGAAGACGGTAGCCTCATGGGGCCGTTCCTGGAACTCGAGAGCGTTTCGCCGGCGGCCTTCCTTCCGCCCCTGAAGTCGCTTTCGCACAAGCATACGGTCTATCATTTCCTCGGAAACGAAAAGGAACTGTCGCCCCTGATGGAAAAACTGTTCGGCCTGACGGTAGAGGAAGTCAACAGCGTATTCGAATCGCCCGGTGAATAGCAGAATCATGAAGGAAAAAAGGAGAAGAAAGATACGGTCGGGGATCATCTGGCTGGCAGGGATGATTCCGTTATACCTGTCCGCCCAGTATGCGGACGACCATAAGGTTTCGCCGGACAAGGGCGACCTCAGCGCTTTTGTCGGCGACGTGAACGGGCCAGGCGAAAGGACGGCATACCGGGGCGAGGCGTTGAAAACAATCGGTATGCCTTGCGGCGGCATCATGGCCGGACAGCTGTATGTCCGCGGCGACGGTACGCTTGCCAACTGGTGGATTGCGAACAATGCCTGGAACACGGGATACGGCGTCGACCGGCTGTTGAACTTCGACACGCCGCTGGGACCCTGGAAGGTGTGTTACCAGACCTTTGAACCCATGAGTTATATAGAGCAGGGGTTTCAAATCACGGTGGACGACGGCCTCCAAAAGCACACCCGGGAGCTGAGCAAACAGGATTTCGACCGCATCTCCTTTACGGGAGAATACCCGGTCGCCCGGATTGATTACGACGCTTCCGGCGGCGGATTCCCGGTGAAAGTCCGCGCTACGGTTTATTCGCCCTTTATCCCGCTGAACGCAAAAGAGTCTGCCACGCCCGCAACCATACTGAAGTACCACCTCCGTAACCTTTCCGCCCAAACGGTACGGGTCGAATTGACGGGCCGGCTTCAGAATCCGGTTTGCATCGATTTGAAAGGAAAAGCCTGTGGGACGCTTCGCAACCGGACCCTGTCCAACGGCGGACTGCAATCCGTCTATATGGACATGGACGCGGCGGCGCCGCTCGAAACGCCTTGCCACCCGGTCAACGAATCCCATGCCTATTTCGGCAACGTGGCCTTGACCGTCTTCGACGCCCAAGCCGAGGCGTATGCCGATTGGCCCGCACGCCTCCGCCCCTATGCCGAAGCTCCTTTGGGGGACAGGCTCACGGGGGGTATCGTTTCAAAGGCGACGCTGGGGCCGGGCGAAGCCAAGGAAATCGTTTTCGTCCTTTCCTGGTATTTCCCCAACCGCCCGTTGAGCTACAAAGGCTCCGAATGGAACAAAGCCCTCCCGCCGAACCACCCGCCCATCGGCAACATGTATGCCAACTGGTACAACAGTTCGCTCGACGTGGTGGAACAGTTGCATAGCAACTTCGACCGGCTGGAACAGGAAACCTTCGCCTTCCATGACGCCTGGTATCAGCAAACCACCCTGCCCGGCTGGTTGATGCAACGTATCCTGATGCCGGTTTCCACGCTGGCCACCGAGACTTGCCAGTGGTGGGCGACAGACAAGTTTTGGGCCTGGGAGGGGGTCGGCTCCTGCGAAGGAACCTGTACCCACGTCTGGGGATATGCACAGGCCGTGGCCGCCCTGTTTCCCGAACTGGAACGCAACCTCCGGGAGAAAACGGATTACAGCGTTTCGCTCCGCGACGACGGGGCGATCCTCTCACGCAACGGCGAACACGGCGTTTTGATCGACGGTCATGCCAGCGTGATCCTGAGAATGTATCGCGAGCACCTGATGTCGAAAAACAACTTCTTTCTCTCGCGAAACTGGGAGAAAATCAAGCGTTCCATCGAATACCTCATCCGGGAAGACGAAAACCAGGACGGTTTGATCTTCAAAACCCAGCCCAATACCTATGACATCGCTTTCCACGGGGTAAATACATACGTAGGGGGACTCTACCTGGCCGCCCTGCGTGCCGGGGAAAAAATGGCGCGGGTGATGAACGACACAACGGCGGCTGCCCGGTATCAAACCCTCTATCAAGCCGGCGCCGATAACACGATGGACCGCCTGTGGAACGAATCCTTCGGCTATTTCGTACAGGATGTCGATGCCAGGGAATATCCGTTACATCAATACGGCAACGGATGTTTAAGCGACCAATTGTTTGGCCAGACCTGGGCGGAGTTGTTGGGACTGGGAGACCTGTATCCCGGTCATGCCATCGACCAAACGCTCCGTTCCATCTGGAAATATAACTGGACCAACGACGTCGGCCCCCAGACGGAGCTTCATCTGCCGGAGAGGTACTACGCCCGTTCCGGCGAACCGGGATTGCTCGTTTGTACCTGGCCGTTCAGCAAGCATCCCGGCGAAGCGGGCGTAAGGTATCGCGACGAAGTCTGGACGGGCATAGAATACCAGGTTGCAACCAACATGATATACAGGGGGATGTTGGACGAGGGGCTGGCGCTTGTCCGGGCCATACACGCGCGCTACGACGGGGTAAAACACAACCCCTGGAACGAGGTGGAATGTGGCGACCATTATGCCCGGGCGATGGCTTCCTACGGCGTGCTGACCGCCTTGCAAAACTATGGGTATGACGGTCCTCAGGGAATCATGGGTTTTTCTCCGCGTCTGACGCCTCATCATTTCAAAGGGTTCTTTACCTCGGCCGAGGGCTGGGGGAACATCTCCCAAACCCTTAGCCGGGGGAGCCGGGAAAATACCGTCGAAGTGAAATACGGAAGACTTTCCTTGCGGCAAATGCGGCTCTCCGTTGCGCCGGGGGACATTCCGCAAAACCTCAAAGTGTATCACAATCAAAAGGAAATTCCTGCCTCCTTTGCGGAAAAAAACCGTCAGATCGAGGTCTCGTTCGAAAAAACAGTATTGAACAAAGGAGACATACTGAAATTGAGAATTGAGAATTGAGAATTGAGAATGAAACAGGTGTGTACAACGAGGTTTGTACACGGCGTACAACGAGGCTTGTACACGGTGTACAACGGGGCTTGTACACGGCGTACAACGAGGCTTGTACACGGCGTACAACGAGGCTTGTACACGGTGTACAACGAGGCTTGTACAGTGTGTACAACGGGCGTTGTACGGTGTGTCCCCCGAGCGAGGGACGGTGTGTCCCCCGAGCGAGGGACAGCGTGTCCCCCGGGCGAGGGACAGCGTGTCCCCCGAAGGGAGTACAGTGTGTACGGGCGCAGGGGGATGGAGAATAGAGAATTGTAACAGGCGTCGTAAATTGATGTCACTCTC
>JAISOP010000023.1 GCA_031275525.1 Tannerella sp. | reverse complement strand
ATTTTTGTACTTTGGCAATCGGGACAGTGAAGGGTGATTTTTATTTGCATATACAAAAATACAAATTCTTTCCCTGATTGCCAATCTTTTACAACAGCATACTTTTTATATCACTACCCCGGTGGTTACTCCCCTAATCAGGCCATACAGCGCCTGCCGAAAGTAAGGTTTGGAATGGAAAATGGAGCATGGAGAATGAATGGGGGGGTCACGCTCAAGGTGACTCTCCCGGCTGTCTCCCTGTATCCCTTCATTACACGGGGGAAGCCTTCATTCCCCCTTCATTTCTCGCGGAGGAAGATTTGGACAGGCGTTCCGCTGAAGTCCCAGTGTTTGCGGATTTGGTTTTCGAGAAAACGCCTGTAAGGCTCCTTGACCCATTGCGGCAGGTTGCAGAAGAAGGCAAACGAGGGGACGCGGCCGGCCGGCAACTGGGTGACGTATTTGATTTTGATGTATTTCCCTTTCCATGCGGGCGGGGGAGTCTGTTCGATCAGCGGCAGCAGGACGTCGTTCAGTTGCGCGGTGGGGACGCGTTTCCGGATGTTTTCGTACACTTGTCCGGCTGTTTCCAGCACTTTCAGGATACGCTGTTTGGTCAATGCCGAAATGAAGAGCACGGGGAAATCGGTAAACGGCGCCAGCCGCTCCCGGATCGCACGGACGTAGCTGTCCAGCACCTGCTGGTTTTTCCCGTCCACCAGGTCCCATTTGTTCACGCAAACGACCACTCCTTTCCTGTTTTTCTGGATAATGGAGAAGATATTCATGTCCTGGCTTTCGATCCCCTGTGTGGCGTCGAGCATCAGCACGCAGACGTCCGCGCCTTCAATGGCCCGGATGGAACGGATCACGGAATAATATTCCAGTTCTTCGTTCACCTTGTTTCTCCGGCGGATGCCGGCGGTATCGACCAGGTAGAAGTTCAGCCCGAACTTGTTGTATTTCGTGTAGATAGAGTCGCGCGTAGTTCCGGCGATGGGCGTCACGATGTGGCGTTCTTCGCCGATGAAGGCGTTCATGAGCGACGACTTCCCGACGTTCGGCCGCCCCACCACGGCGATGCGCGGCAGTTCCTCGTCCATTTCCTCGTCCTGCCGTCCGGGAAACAGGGCGAGGAGCTTGTCCAGCAGGTCGCCCGAGCAAGAGCCGTTCATGGCCGACAGGCAGACGGGGTCGCCCAGCCCCAGGCGGTAGAACTCGGCTGCCGAGGCGTGCAGGTCATACGTATCGGCCTTGTTGGCCACCACAATCAGCGGTTTGGTGCTGCGGCGCAGGATGCGGGCAACGGCGTCGTCCAGGTCGGTCAGGCCGTTGACCACGTCCACCACAAACAGGATCACGTCGGCCTCCTCGATGGCAATCCGTACCTGCCGGTTAATCTCTTCCTCGAACACATCGTCCGCGTTGACCACCCATCCGCCGGTGTCGATGAGGGAAAACTCCTCTCCGCACCATTCCACTTTTCCGTAATGGCGGTCGCGCGTGGTACCCGCCTCTTCGTCCACAATGGCTTCCCGCGTCTGCGTCAAACGGTTGAACAGGGTGGATTTCCCCACGTTCGGTCTCCCCACAATTGCTGCCACATTTCCCATAGGTTATTCAATGATTTAATTATTCAATGATTCAATTCCAAAGTCCGGTAGCTAATCCGGCTGGTAGCCGAACGCCTTCAACAGGTTGTCCCTGTTGCGCCAGTCCTTCTCTACCTTTACAAACAACTCCAGGAAGATTTTCTTTCCGAAGAAGCGTTCCATATCTTTCCGCGCCGCGGCGCCCGCTTTCTTCAGCGCCAGCCCCTGGTGGCCGATCAGGATACCTTTCTGCGTTTCGCGTTCAACGACAATCACCGCCTTGATGTGGATGCGGGCCGTCGATTCGTCGAACAACTCTACCACCACTTCCGTCGCGTAGGGTACTTCCTTCTGGTAATACAGCAGGATTTTCTCCCGGATGATCTCCGTCACGAAAAACCGCGCCGGGCGGTCGGTCAGCGCATCTTTCCCGAAATAGGGCGGCGAATCGGGCAACAGGGCCACAATCCGCTGCTTCAGCGGCTCGATATTGAACTTCGACAGCGCCGCGAGGGGCATGATTTCGGCTTTCGGCAACAGGTCATGCCACTGTTCCACCAACCGCTCCAGCGCCGGCTGGTCGGTCAGGTCGATTTTGTTAATCAGCAGCAATACGGGGCATTGGGCCTGTTGCACTTTGTACAGGAAAGCGGCATTTTTGTCCGTTTTCTCGATCGTGTCCGTGACGTAGAGCAGGATATCGGCGTCGTCCAGCGCCGATTCCGAGAAGTGGAGCATGGACTTTTGCAGCTTGTAGTTGGGCCGGAGCACGCCCGGTGTATCGGAATAGACGATCTGCATGTCGTCCGTATTGACGATGCCCAGGATGCGGTGGCGTGTGGTTTGGGCTTTGGAGGTGATAATGGAGAGGCGTTCCCCGACCAGCAGGTTCATCAAGGTGGACTTGCCGACATTCGGGTTTCCGATGATGTTGACAAAACCGGACTTATGCTTTCGCTCCGTCATAAGCCCATTTTACGTAGTTTGCTCCCCAGGTAAACCCGGCGCCAAAGGCCGCAAGTATCAGGTTGTCGCCCTTTTTCAGTTGCTTCTCCCATTCCCACAGGCACAGGGGAATGGTTCCCGAGCTGGTGTTGCCGTATTTCTGGATATTAATCATGACCTTGTCGGTGGGTACTTCCAGCCGGCGGGCGGTTGCGTCGATGATGCGGAGGTTGGCCTGGTGAGGCACCACCCAGTCGATGTCCTGCCTTGTCAGTCCGTTGCGTTCGACAATCTCGACCGCCACGTCGGCCATGTCCGAAACGGCACGCTTGAAGACCGTCTTCCCTTCCTGATAGACCGAGTGTTCGTGGTTGTCGATGCTTTGGTAGGAGGGCATGTTGGCCGATCCGCCGGCTTTCATGTGGAGGAACGGGAAGCCGCTGCCGTCGGTTCTCAGGATGGAATCCAGGACGCCGTAGGGTTCGGTGGTTGCTTCCAGCAGGATGGCGCCGCAGCCGTCGCCGAAGAGTGCGCAAGTGCCGCGGTCGGTGTAATTGGTGATGGCCGTCATCTTGTCGCCGGCCACAAAGAGGATTCGCTTGCAGGTGCCCGAACGGATAAAGTTGGAGGCTATTTCCAGACCGTACACAAAGCCGGCGCAGGCGCCCTGGATGTCAAAGGCAAAGGCTTTCCTGCATCCGGTGCGGTGGGCGATAATCGAGGCGGTGGGCGGGAAGGGATAGTCGCCGGTTGAGGTGGCGCATATCAGGCCTTCTATCGAGTCGGGGTGGACGCCGGTCTTTTCGAGCAGCCGGTTCACCGCATGAACGGCCATGAAGGACATGCCCGTATGAGGGTCCTTGATAACGCGGCGCTCCTTGATGCCGACCCGTGTGGTAATCCATTCGTCGGTAGTATCCACGAGTTTGCACAAGTCATCGTTGGTGAGTACGTTGTCGGGGACATACCCCGCCACGCCCGTAATGGCAGCGTTTGGTCTGTTCATTGTCTTTTCTATAAAATTAAACAGATAACCTTCCTTGCGTAAGGTTATCTGTTTCGTTACTAAATTACGTTCCGGTAAATTGGTTCGTTTTGCGTGACAAGCCCGCTGCGTTATACGGCGGCGGCTTTTTCAATAGCCAGCTTGCCTCTGTAATAGCCACACTCGCCGCATACGGTGTGATACACATGCCATGCGCCGCAATTGGGACAGATGGCCAGTGTGGGAGCAACCGCGTGGTCGTGAGACCTTCTCTTGCCGGTTCTCGCCTTTCCTTGTCTTCTTTTAGGATGTGCCATAAACTTTATTTTTATAATTATCTTCTCTACATTAAATCTTTCAATGCGTCCCATCGCGGGTCGGTTTCCCGTATCTCCGGTTCGTCGTCGCTCGACGGTCCGTCGTCCGCCATGTAGCCGAACTCCCCGTCTTCGTCGTCCGTCGTCCCCTTGGCCACATGTTTCTTCAGTTTGGAGGTCATCATCTTGTTGCACTTGCCGGACGGATGGACATGCTTCATCGGGACAGCCAGCGCCACAAACTCGTACAGAAACCAGGCCAGGTTCAATGCGCCTTCTTCTTCCGAGATGACCAGTATCTCATCGCTTTCTTCGGCGTATTCCTTGCCGAGCTTCACAATCAGACGGGCATTGGTCTCTATGAACTGTTCCATATTGTCCAGGCAGCGGTCGCACGGGACATATACCACGCCTTCGAGGTGGAATTTCAGTTCAAAAGCCGCTGCTTTCCGCTCCACACTCAAAGTTGCGTGTACTTCACCTTTTTGCACGTCCGCACCATCGATATCCATAAAAAACTTGTTGCCCAGCAGATATTCGTACTTGCAAACTTCTGCCGGCGCCATTGTTTTGAATGTTATGTGATATGCATCAAATTTTCCCAAAGCCTACCGTGTTGAAAGACGTTGCAAAGGTATAACTTTTTCGCATACCGTAAGGCATATTTCCTCATATTTTAATAGGAGACTAACCACCAGTGCATTAAACAGCCCGGAGAAACGGATTCCGCGACCAAACCGGCGCCGGAAATACCCTCCGGACAAAGGTTTTCTCGTGCCGGTCAAAAAAACGCGGATATTCTCCGTTAAACATGGTTTTGACTGTTTCGTTGTTTTGCGCCCGTGTTTTTTAATCCTGCCATAGTCATTTATATGCTTTTATGAAAATAGAACCTGCTATTTCTTTTACTATCGGACACTTTTCGCAAAAGTTCCCGATTGACAGGATGGTTTTTATGAATATGGGCGGAATTGCAGGATGTAAAAAGTCAAATGTCATGATATCCACTTTTTTAAATCCTTGTTCTTTTAATAGTTTTGATATCTTCCAACGGAAAAAAGCCGTTTCGTCGGGAGAATCGCCTAATTTACGTTTTAGATAAGGGATATTCTTTTGTAATGCTATTTGAGGGTTCATCATGTTGGGTTCCGTAAAAGCGATAATACCTCCGTCTTTTAGCACACGGTAAATTTCGGATATCGCTTTTTCTATGTCGAGGTGATGTAATACGGAACTGCCTATCACATAATCAAACCGTCCGTTTTCAAATGTCATTCGGTAGGCATTTTCTTCCAGGAAAGAAACATTCGGACAGGGGACGTTGCCTTTTGCGATTGTTAGTAAGTCGGGAGATATATCTATGGCCACAACTTTGGCACCGGTCTTTGCAATTTCTTTTGTGAAATAACCTGTCCCGCAGCCGAGTTCTAATACCGTACGCTCCGGTTTGATAAACTCCGTCAACATGTTTACTCTTCTTGCCCAGCGGAGTTTTCCTGCGGGAGATTCCCAGTTCCAAATCTCACCTGCACCATGGCCGGCAAGAAATTTCCCATGCTCGATTTCGTTCTTGATTCTGATGTCCATTAGAGATTATATATAATAGTGATTATGTATAATAAAATGCGTGGAATTCGCGCGCAAGCCTTACCTTTGCAAGATGAAATATAAAGAATGGCAAAAACGTCCGGCTCGATTTCTTTCGATGACCGGTTATACAGTAGAAAATTTTGAGGCATGGTATTCCTATTTTGAGGAAGGCCATAAAGATTATTTTAGCAAATACAGAATGACAGGAGATCGCAGGAGCGGACAACGGATGTATGTTATGTATTCCAATACACCGCTTTCCGATATTCGGGAGCGCCTTGCGTTCATGCTGTGTTATCTGAAAAATAATCCTTCACAGGAAATGCCGGTAGATATGTTTGGGATAGAGCAGCGTCAGTGTTGTGAATATATCCATGGACTTCACAAAATACTGGATATAGCGATGGAATCGGCAGCGTGAAAAGATATAGAACGGTTAAGGAGGAATGCCGATTGAGAAAGAATGATTTTGTTAAAACGGTCTTTCACACTTGTGCTGCTTTGCACAACTTTAGACTCTTTCTAACCCCGTTCTTTTATGATTTCAATTATCATAATCACTATTTCCTTCGGCGCATTAAAAAAGGCGTTCCATTGCTGAAACGCCTTTTCCGCAGGGGCTGATCCGGGCTTACAGACTGTCGCCGAAATCTTCCCTGAATTTGGCCGCCAATTTCTGCGGCCAGTCGGAAACCGGCTCCAGCCCTCCCATGAAAAACCGCAGCACGGGCGGCTCGTATACAAACCGCAAGCCTCCGATCAGGCGGCGGTTCGCGTTGAGCCAGACCAGGCGGTCTTCCACATATTTGATTTGCGAAAGCGTAAACACGCGCCGCGGAATGGCCAGGCGCAGCAACTCCATGTCGGCATAGGTTTCGTTACCGTTTTCGTCGCGCTGGTTCGAGACGGAGCCGCGCTCCATGCCGCGCACGCCGGAGATCAGGAAAAATGCCGCGCCGAAGGAGCCTGCCGGATATTGCGTTTGCGGGATGTGGTCGCAGATATGCATCGCATCCACATGCGCACCCAGCACGCCGGGCGGCGTCACCACCGGCACGCCCTTTGCCGCCAGCGAGTTTACCAGGTAACGGATATACTCCGGGCTTTGGCAGATCATCGTCTCGTCCAGCGTTTCATACAAGCCGACGGCCATCGCTTCCATTTCGCGCACGGAGATGCCGCCATAGGTCAGGAATCCTTCGTAGAGGGGCACCAGGGCTTCCATTTCGAGGTAAATGTCGTGGCTGTCGGTGCAGATGCCGCCGCCGCGCGACGAGTTGAGCTTGCGTGCCGAGAAATAAACGATGTCGGCCAGGCCGGTGATGATCGAAATGACCTCTTCCATCGTTGCCTCGGCAAACTCCGGTTCGCGCTGAATCACCAGGTAGGCATTCTCGCCCAGCAAACTTGCGTCCAGCACAATCCGCAGGCCGTAGGCATCCGCCACCCTGCGCACCTCGCGCATGTTTTGTATCGAGAACGGCTGCCCGCCGATCAGGTTGGTCGAAGCCTCCATGCGGATGAACGGGATGTTCTCCACGCCCGTCTCCCGGATCACTTCCTCCAGTTTCTCCACATTCAGGTTGCCCTTGATGGGCTGGGGCTGCACCTGATCGGGGTAAAGAAAATGGAGATCGTCAACCTCTTGCCCGCCCTGCTGCTGATATGCCTCTTCATCTGGCTGAAACGCCTTTTCAACCTGCCCGTTTGAAAGATTCAATCATTCAATCATTCAACCATTCAAAAGGCTCGTTTTTTTGGATCTTTGAATCCCCTTTGATTTCGGGGTTTTTTGGAGGTCCGGATATTTTTTCATAACTTGCCACTGTTTTTTAGCCGGGGTTGACCGGGTTATTTGTCTTGTTCCCCTTTTTACCGGTTTTTGGACCGGAAGATAAACGCAGGATTGCGAGTATGCGGGATGACCTCCCTTTAGCCGACGGATAGTTATAACATTTAAACAGTTCCAAAGTAATGGATAAAACAATCAAATCATACACACGGCATAATTTCCGGACGATTCCTCAACTGGCATCCGTTTCCGGCCAAATGATACATGAAATTGATCTAACGGCACGCGTGTTTCCCTTCAAAACAAACAACTATGTGGTGGACGAACTGATCGACTGGGCGAACGTCGATACCGACCCGATGTTTACGCTCAATTTTCCCCGCCGCGAGATGCTGGAAAAGAAACACTACGGCGCCGTCGAAAAACTGGTGGCCGGCGGACAAGGGAATGACGCACTCCTCGCCCGTACGGTGCAGCAGATACGCCTCTCCCTGAACCCCAATCCGGCCGGACAGGAACAGAACGTCCCCTGGCTGGGCGAAATCAAACTCAAGGGCATTCAGCATAAATATCCCGAAACGGTGTTGTTTTTTCCCAGCCAGGGGCAAACGTGCCATGCCTACTGCACGTTCTGTTTCCGCTGGCCGCAGTTTTCCGGCATGAGCGAACTGAAATTTGCCATGAAAGAGACGGACCTGTTCCTGAAATACCTCGCCCTGCACCGGGAAGTTACCGACATTCTCTTTACCGGCGGCGACCCGATGGTGATGAGCGCCGAGCACCTCGGCGCCTACCTTCTTCCCCTGCTGGGAGCGGAATACAGCCATATCCGCACGATCCGCATCGGCACCAAGTCGCTCGCCTACTGGCCCTACCGCTACCTCACGGACAGGGACAGCGACGATATTATCCGCCTGTTTGAAACCATCGCTACTGCCGGCAAGAACCTCTCCATCCAGGCTCATTTTAATCACCCGGTGGAACTGTCGACCGAGGCTGTCGGCCGGGCGATTGCCCGGATACGCCTTACCGGCGCCCATATCCGGACCCAATCCCCTCTGCTGCGCCATATCAACGACCGTCCGGAATTGTGGAGCCGGATGTGGCGCAAGCAAGTCGATCTGGGCTGCATTCCCTATTACATGTTTATCGTGCGCGACACCGGCGCCAAACGTTTTTTTGAATTGCCGCTGGAACGTTGCTGGAACGTCTTCCGGCGGGCCTACCGGCAGGTAAGCGGGCTTTGCCGCACGGTCAGGGGGCCGAGTATGAGTGACCATGCCGGGAAGATTCAAATCCTGGGCGTACAGGAAGTGCGCGGCGAGAAAGTATTTGTACTCAGATTCATTCAGGGCCGTAATCCCAAATGGGTGGATATCCCCTTCTTTGCCCGCTACGACCCGAAAGCCACGTGGTTCAACCAACTGAAACCGGCCTTCAACGACAGGTTTTTCTTTGAAGAACATCCGAATAAACTGCCTGTCACCAAACCGTTCCTGTTCGAGTAAGGGTTTGCTTTACTTACTCCTGTTGCGGCAGAGGGTGCATTTCAAAGGGTCAAATAAAGGGTGCTTTCTTTTTTACACCGTACCACGCTCGTGGTACACACTGTACCATGCTCGTGGTACACACTGTACCATGCCCGTTGTACACACTGTACAACGCCCGTTGTACATCGTGTACAACGCACTTTGCAGACCTGACCCGCAATGGCTCAAAAATCAAGGCTTCGTGCGCTTGGCTTCACATTTGTCCGAACTGTGATTTTTGTGATTTATATGATTTATGTGACTCGGAATCATTTTTGTGATTGCCCTGATGAATCGCACCAATCATATAAATCACAAAAATCACATAAATCACAGTTCGGACATTTTAAGATAGCCTCCGCTGTCCCACGCCCGGAGTACACACTGTACGACGGAGGGCGTACACACTGTACGACGAGAGGCGTACACGGTGTACGACGGGAGGCGTACACGATGTACGACGGGAGGCGTACACGGTGTACGACGAGAGGCGTACACACTGTACGGTGGAGGGCGTACACCGTGTACGACGAGGGGTGTCCACGGTGGAATCCGAGGGGCGACCACGATGGAACCCGAGGGGCGACCACGGTGGAATCCGAAGGGCGCCCACGATGGAACCCGAGGGGCGACC
>JAISOP010000331.1 GCA_031275525.1 Tannerella sp. | reverse complement strand
CGGGGAAAAGTTGCAGGAAATCAGGCGTGATTTTGTCGAAATCCATTTCCCCGACCAGCTCCCCAAGCACCGTACCCGCCCGGCTTAAACCGCCAATTTCCTTTTGATACAGCAGCAAGTCCAAAGCCGTCAGTTCGGGACTTGAAACAGATACATAGCCCGTTTTCGTCGTGTTCTGCCGGACAAGGGCGCGGGGGATTTCCTTTTTGGAAATAAAATTGATTTTCACGCCGTTTTTGAGCTTGTCCCGCAAATTCTTTCCGGTCGTAACAACCGTAAATTCCTGCGGCTGCTGGTGGGCTGCGCCGTAAAAAGAGGCGGCATTCAGCAGGCCGACATAGTAATCCTTTTGCAAATAATTCATTAGCTGGTCAATATAAACCACCGGCGGAACAACGCCTTTCAACTCGTACTCAACAGGCACAACCACGTAAAAGCCGTGCCAAACAGACTGGATTTTTCCATTTTCGACCAGCCGCCGGAGCGCACTCGTAACGGCCACTCTGTTCAAAGAGGAATGTTGCCTGTAAATCTCATCGGTAGAAAAGGTAATCCGCCCTCTTTTAGGGAGTTCCAGAATCCAGTCGCGTATTTTAATTTTCCTGTCCATTTGTCCATATTGAATTTCGTCTGCAAAAATAGTCATTTTTCGGATAAAAACGCATACGCAATGCGATAAGGAGATCAAACAAAACCCTGTCTGTCACGGCAGGGCTTTGCCGGATAACCGCGCTTCAATTCATCCGAACATTTTTGCCGCCGGGAACTGCATCCCGCGCCGCCTGTCTTATTCCAAAATAGGTTGACAGATATTGGTTATTAATTTTTTATCTGTCTGCAAGAAATTGGAATGATTTGTTGATTCATTATGGCAATTACAAAAATCATTCCAATCATAAAAATCAGATAAATCACAGTTCAGACATTTCCCGTCTATGTTGGGTCGTGCTCGTAGGGGCGTATCGCATACGCCCTCATTTCTCCATTCTTTAAAGTATCTTTGTATGTTGTAGAATAAAAACGCCTAAAATGAAAGCAGTATCATTCAAAGTACAGGGAATGAGTTGTGCGGTGTGCGCCTCTCAGGTGAAGAAGACGTTTGAAAACGGGGGAGCGAAAGACGTGTCGGTCAATTTCGCGACGGGCGACGTCACGTTCCGGATGGACGAAAAAGCGGAGAAGAAGTTACCGCAAATATTCAAGCAGATCGGAAGACTGGGTTATACCGTCGCGCAGACGGATGGGCCGCAAACGCCGGTCGCCTTTTACAAAACCTACCTGTTCCGCTTCCTTTTCTGTGCCGGCTTTACGCTCCCGTTACTCTTGCACATGATCCTGCCGGGTACGGTCTGGGCCAATCCGCACCTGCAATGCCTGCTTGCCCTCCCGGTTTACCTTATGGGGCTGGCCGGTTTCGCCAAGCCGGCCCTCCGCTCGTTACTCAACCGGATGCCGGACATGAACGTGCTGATCCTGCTGGGCGCAACAGCCGCTTTCCTTTACAGCCTGGCGGGACTGTTCCTGTATGCCGAACAGGCGCACCACTATTTGTTTTTTGAATCCTCGGCCTCCATCATCACCCTGGTGCTGCTGGGCCGTTACCTGGAGGAGAAGGCGGTTGAAAAAACCTCTTCGTCCATCGAAGATTGGGTCAGGCTGCAAAAAACAACCGCCCGGAAGATTCTTTTCGACCGGAAGGCAGAGAAGATGGTGATTGTTGACAACAGCGAACTGCAAGTCGGCGACCGCGTGCTAATCAACGCCGGCGACCAGGTCCCGGCGGACGGTTGCGTCCTCTGGGGCGAGGCTTCCGTGAACGAGGCCATGCTGACGGGCGAGAGCGATTGGATCTACAAGCGTCCGGGAGACAGGCTGACCGGCGGCGCCTTGCTCGAATCGGGCACGGTAAAGATGCAGGTCGCCGCCGTGGGCAAGGATACGGCGCTGGCGTGCATCATCGAACGGGTGAAACTGGCGCGGAACGAAAAAACAGCCGTGCAGCAACTGGCCGACCGCCTGAGCGCCGTCTTTGTCCCGGTCGTCCTGGCGATTGCCTTCACCACCTTTGGCCTCTGGTATTGGCTCCTGGACGTGCCTTTTGCCAAGGCGTTGATGTACGGTATTTCGGTGACGGTCATCGCTTGTCCCTGCGCAATGGGGCTGGCCACGCCGCTGGCGCTGACGGTCGGGATGGGACGGGCGGCCAAAAACGGGATTCTCATCAAGGGCCTCCGGCCGCTGGAAGCATGTACCCGCATCCGGCAGATCGCGTTTGATAAAACGGGTACGCTGACAACCGGTCAGCCGGTCGTCACCGCTTTCGCTTCCCTCGAAAACAGGGAGGAGGAACTGAAGTCTTTCGCCCTTGCACTCGAAAAACATTCCTCCCATCCCATTGCCCGCTGCATTACGCAAAACTGGAAAGACGCCGCACCGCTCGAAATGGCAAGCGTAACGGAAATCAGGGGCAAAGGGATTGTCGGCCTCACGGCGGACGGCGTCGAGATTTTCATCGGCACCGCGCCGGACGACGCCTCTTTCCCACCCGGTCACTCCCTGTACGTCACCCGCGACCGGAAGCCGGTCGGCTGGATAGACCTGCAGGAAGAAGTGCGACCGGAAGCGCGGGAAGTCATCGAAGGGTTGAAGCGGCTGCACATTCGTCCGGTCATCCTCAGCGGCGACCGGGAGAGCAAATGCCAAACGGTGGCCCGGGAACTGGACATTGAAACCGTTTATGCCGCGCAGACGCCGGAACAGAAACAGGCCATCCTGAAAAAAATGATGCGTACGGCTCCCACCGCGATGGTGGGCGACGGCATCAACGACGCGCCCGCGCTGGCCACGGCACACCTCGGCATTTCCCTGAGCGACGCTTCCCGGATGGCCGTGCAACAGGCCGACATACTCCTGTTGGATGCCAGCCTAAAGCGGCTTCCGTTGGCGCTGGGACTGGGAAAGCATACGTTTATCACGGTAAAGGAAAATCTGTTCTGGGCGTTCTTCTACAACGTAATCGCGATTCCGGTGGCCGCCTGCGGCTTCCTCACGCCTACCGTCGCCGCGGCTTCCATGGCGCTGTCCGATGTATTCCTGCTGGCAAATTCCCTACGGTTGAAATTCAAAAAAGTGATATAAAGGAACTGCCAAAATGCTGTCCGGAAAGCGCGACACGCGGAGATGAGCATGTTAAAATCGGATAAAGTTCATGCCCGCGTTCTTTTTCATTTATTCGCATACATTCATTTTCCCGAAAGGAAAGTTCCTTTATCTACCATCCATACCCGGAGCCATCCTGTGTGGTTAATAATAAAAAAAAAAAAAAAAAAGCCAAATTTATGGGGTGAAAAACGAAAGAATATCGCTATATTTGCACCCATTGTCGGGAAAAATAAAGCATACACATCCGCGAATGGTATGGTGATTTCCCAAATTAATTCAGTTAAACAAAAGGATGTTATATGAAAAAAATTACTCTATTTCTTTTATGCCTCTTTTTAGGAGGTATGGGTTCTGTGGTAGCACAGACTGTGAGGGTCACCGGCACGGTACTGTCTGACGACGACAGGGAACCGGTGATTGGCGCATCCGTATTGGTGAAGGGTTTTATCTCTATCGGAACCGTCACGGATGTGGATGGAAACTTCAGCCTGGATGTGCCTTCCTCTGCAACCACGTTGCAGATTTCGTATGTAGGAATGACGTCCCAGGAGGTGGCCGTATCGGCTCAACACCTGACCGTCATATTGAAATCGACTACCGAACTGGAGGAGGTGGTCGTTACCGCGCTGGGTATTTCACGTGATAAAAAAACCTTGGGATATGCCACCTCGTCTATCGACGGCAGTGAGATTGCAAACCTGAAAACCGTCAATCCTGTGGCCGCGTTGCAGGGCAAGGTGGCGGGCGTGGACATTTCTTCTTCGCCCACTCCCGGAGGAACGCAAAACGTGAGTATCCGGGGTTTCAACGTCTTGAACCGGACGAGCCAGCCGCTCTATGTGGTGGACGGCGTTCCGCTGACCAACACGCAAAACCAGGCGGGAAACATCACGCTCTCCGCGAATACGCTGAACAGCCAGGCGGATTTCGGTTCGGGTATCAATGCGCTTAACCCTAATGACATCGAGAACATCACGGTCTTGAAGGGGTCGGCGGCCTCCGCCCTCTACGGTTCGCGGGCGGCGCAGGGCGTCATCATGATCACCACCAAGTCCGGACAGAATACCGACGGTAAAGTCAACGTCGCCTATGACGGCGGCCTGAGCATTCAGCAAATCGGCCGCCTGCCGAAGGAACAGACCCTCTTCGGACAGGGCTGGAGCGGCGACCGGGCGCTGGACGAAAACGGTAACTGGGGCGCCCGCTTTGACGGCAAAAACCGGGTATGGGGAAATGTAGTGGACGGCTCCCAGCAACTCAAACCCTACGTTTACCTGAAAGACCGTATCCGCGATTTCTATGACCTGGGAATCGGGTACAACAATGCCCTTTCGCTCTCCGGAGGCAACAGGCAGACGAAGTACCATGTCTCGGTATCGCAAAACTACCTGGACGGCCCCATTCCGACCGACGACGATTCCTACAACCGCTACACGATTGCCACCAACGCTTCGCACGAAACAAGGAAAGTGATCCTCAGTTCGTCGTTCAATTTCAGCGTGGAAAAGAATAAGGTATCGCCCACGGGACAGGACAATTCGATTTACCGGTCGCTGAACGAAATCGCTACCGACCTGTCGATTGTTGACTTTAAAGACTACAACAGCAAGTTCAACAATGCGGACAACTATTTTACGCCTTACGGGATCAATCCGTACTACGTGCTCTACCTCAAAGACGCGGTGCAGGACAAGTACAAGTTTTTCGGAAAAGTGCAGTTGGATTACAAACTGCTGGAAAACTTGAAGCTGACCTACCGTTTCGGAGGCGACTTTGAAAGTTCCATTGCCGACATGCACATGGATGCGATTACCTTCACGCCCGGCTCGCCCAACGATGGTTCGTCCAACGAGAATCCCGGCAACTATTCGCAGGTCAGGCGCCAAAGAATCCAGACCAATCACGACCTTTTCGCCAGCTACAACGACCGCTTCGCCGATATTTCGCTCAACGCAGTGGCCGGAGTCAATGCCAACGAAATGGCGTATAGCGCAATGGAAGGAGAAATCACCTCGATCGACGTGCCCGGATTCTATAATTTCACCAATTCGCTGACGCCCTCCGTAGCCCGGCAGACCTCGAGCCTCTACCGCATCCTGGGCGCCTATGTCAATGCCGATGTCGGATTCAAGGATTATCTTTACCTCACGCTCACGGCACGCAACGACCGCTCTTCGACGCTACCGGTAGAACATAATTCCTATTTCTATCCCGCCTCCATGTTGAGTTTCATCGTTACCGACTTCCTCAAGCAACAGGAAATCAGTACCGGGGTGCTTGATTTTGCCAAACTCCGCCTGGCCTACGGACGCACCGGAAAGGATGCTACGATGTACAGGGTATACGGACGGTTTGTCGCTTCCACCCTGCTGAATCCCGGTTATCCGAGTGTAGATGACTTAAGCTTTCCGCTGGGGGGAATCAATGCCTACACGGTATCCAACACCGCCGGTAACCCGGACCTGAAGCCGGAGTTGACGGACGAATTTGAAGTCGGAGCCGAAACGTCCTTCTTCGACCAGCGACTGGGTATCGATTTTTCGTACTACAATAAGTTTTCGAAAGGCTTGATTGATGTGCTGCCCTTAGATGCAACGACGGGTTATACGGCGCAGGAAACCAACCTGGGCGACATACGCAACAGTGGCGTGGAGTTGTCCGTTTCGGTGGTTCCGGTGAAAACACGGGATTTCCAGTGGGACATTGCCTGGAACTTTACCAAAAACAACAACATGGTGGAACGGCTCAATGCCGGGGAAATCTATCTGGGTGGATACGGCGATATAGGTATTTATGCCATGGAAGGAAAACCGATTGGCCAGTTCAAGTCGCAAAAGGCGCTCAAAGTGGTGGTTGACGGCATAGAGCGCACGGTGGTTGACGGACGGGGAAACCCGCAGCCTACTCCAAACGAGGAATATTTGGACAAGGATATCAACGAAAAATACCGGATGGGGTTGACGAATACCTTTACCTGGAAGGGACTTTCGCTCTCCGGCACGTTCGATTTCCGTTACGGCGGTTCCATCTACGCCTATACCAAAGACTACATGCACTGGGTGGGTAGCGGACCCGAAACGGCCTACAACGACCGCAACCCGTTCATCATACCCAATTCGGTGATCGACAACGGCGACGGAACCTACAGCGAAAATACAATCCCCGTAGATCCGACCGCCTTGCATACCTTCTACAGTAACGGTGGATTCGACTACACCGATTTTGCGGTAATTGATCGTTCGTATCTGAAACTGCGCAACGTCAGCCTGGCTTACCAGTTGCCCCAAAAGACCTGCAATAAACTGAAGATTGCCGGCTTGCGCCTCTCCCTGACCGCCTCAAACATCCTGCTGTGGACACCGGCGGAGAACCAGTACATCGACCCCGAAGTAACGACTTTCGGAAATGACATCTCTGCCAAATTCGGAGAATTCGGCCTTACGCCGCCTTACCAAACGTATGTATTCGGATTAAGTCTTTCTTTCTAACAATCAATAATTCAATAATTCGTATGAAACGTAATATATTTATCATATCATTATCCGCCGTCCTCCTGTTTGCCTTCGGAGGATGCAGCGACTACCTGGATGTCAATCACGACCCCGTCGCGCTGGAAGAAATTCCGGATGCCAAGGTGCTCTTGCCCGCCGCGGAAGTAGGTATTGCCAATAACCTGATGGGATGGCATTTCGGCTTCTCTGGCGCTTTCTGGGTAGAATACTGGACACAGAATTATTCTGCCTCGCAGTTCAAATCCCTCTGCGAGTATCTGCCCACCGATTTCAATACCGCCTATCAGTCCTTGATGAGCCAGCCGATGGCCGACCTCAAACGGATGAAAAGCGATACGGAAGGCGATGAAAACAAGGGGTATTATTTCATAGCCGAAGCCTTGTCGATTTTCACCTGGCAGGTCATTACCGACCTCTGGGGCGACATGCCCTATACCGAAGCCCTGCGGGCGGAAGAAGGTCTTTACCATCCGAAGCAGGACCAGGGACAGGACATTTACGCCGACTTGCTCAGGCGGGTGGACGAGTTGCTGACCATCGACCTGAGCGAATCTTCCATTGACGGTCATTACGACTACATTTTTGACGGAGAGATGGAAGCCTGGTGGTATTTTGCCCATGCGCTGAAATTGAAACTGATGCTGCGCCTCTCCGAAACGCCGGGGTTTGACGCCAACGCATTGTATGACTATATCTTCTCGCACGAAGATGAAATCTTTTACTTTGCAAGTTCGCTCTATGGGGGATACGGGGGCGCAAGGATTCCGGGACGCATCTGGGACGACACCATGGAAGGCAAACGCCATCCCATGCGGGAGTTTCAGGCCGGCGGCGCCAATTATCTGTCGCAGAATGTCATCGGATGCAAGACCCTGGTGGATTACCTGAAGATAAACGGAGACCCCCGCCTGGCTACCCTGTTTTCGGGAAATGAAGGCGCCTTCTTCGGCGATTTCGATTCGAAAGCCGACTCCGACGAAGACGGAACGCCCGACGACAAGGAAGACTATTGCACCGTACGCTTTGCCGGAGACATGGACCTGTTCCTGCTCTCCTCCTGGGAAGTCCTCTTTGCCGTAGCCGAAGTGGCCGCCCGCGCCGGAGACATGGACAATGCGCAGTGGTACTACGAACAGGCTGTGATGGAGTCGCTCGAGCAACACGGCATCGCTTCGACCGCCATCATTGAGGCCGCAGAAGGGGAAGACGGACAAGACGGCTATGCCCTGTGGCAGGGCGGAAGCGTCGAAGCGTGCATCAAACAGATAGCCATGCAAAAATGGATAGCCCATTGCAATTACCAGCATATCGAGGCTTTCCTGGAACGTAACCGCACAAAATATCCCTCTGTGAGCGAAATAGACATCCGGGCAGACCGGCCTGCCGCCAACCTGAATTTCCCCACAGGCTCACTGACTATCTCGGTGAACGGCAGGACGATATTGAACGGCAACCTGCCGGCCTCGCCCCTCTACCCCGAAGTCTACATCACAAGGAACAACAACGCTCCTTCCCAGAAACCCAATGTCGGACAGAAGGTCTGGTGGGATCAGAAGGCGGGGAAATAATCATTCAACAGTAATCTTTAAAATGTGTAAGAATATGAAAGTCTATAGATATTGCCTGACGGTTATTTTTACGATGCTCCTCTTTGCCTGCGACAAGGAAACCGAGGGCCTTTCGAAAATCACCGTCCCCTACGACATCACGCTTGAAGGCGGAGAAACCGTGCTGGTGGAACTGGGTTCTCCTTACGAAGAACCGGGATACGCTGCCTCGGGAGAAAATGAAACCGACGTCACAAATACAGTCGTAGTTTCCGGTACCTTGAATACCGGCACCATCGGAAGATATACGCTCAGGTACACGGTCAATAATCCCGAGGGCGCTATAACCGTAGCCAAACGGACGGTCATTGTATTTGACCCGGCCACGCCGACCGGCTTCTACAAAGTATCCGCCGACAGCTACCGCACCAGTCCGCCTTCGTCCGAATATGCAAGTGAACCCCGACTCTTAGTTTATCAGGAAGAATCGGGCGCCTATTTTATTTCGGACTTTTTCGGCGGATACTACAGCGTCGGGCGCGGCTACGGCGCGGCCTACGAGACGGGAGGCTCCGTCAAAATAAACAAGGCCGGGGAAGTATCCCTCTC
The DNA here is from genome assembly GCA_031275525.1 of Tannerella sp. Taxonomy (GTDB): domain Bacteria; phylum Bacteroidota; class Bacteroidia; order Bacteroidales; family Tannerellaceae; genus Tannerella. The sequence continues at coordinate 1,063 of JAISOP010000331.1, read as the reverse complement.
AAGAAGCTCGCTCACTCCCTGGGGCGACCAGTTTTCCTCCGTAACAGGCACCTACAATGCCGATACGCAGGTCTTTGAAATCGATCTGGTATGGGAATCCGGTTATACATTCCATTTGATACTCATAAAAGAATAAACGGAAACAATTTAAAATGACATGAAGATGAAAAGAACAATATATTGGGGCATGGTTGCCTGCGCGTTTTTGACCCTCGCATCGTGCGACAATGAGTTGGAAAACTGGAACAGTGCGACGTATGCCTATGACGGGAGATATGTCGTGGCCGCCGTTTGTCAGGAAAAGCCCTCAAAGAACGCCATTATTGAAAAAGGCAACGAGATCTACCTCTACAACACGGCCGCCAACATAGCCAATGAAATCTGGCTGGAAGACGTGTCCGGCAAATTTCCCCTGAAGTGCAAGCTCCAATTGAACGGGAACCCGGCCAACTTCAGCGGAACGGCTACGGCAGAGAACGTACAAAGCAAATATTTCATTTACAATGCAGAAGCGGATGCATATGTAGAGTTTGCCGACGCCAATGCAGGAGATTTTCCGGCTGCAGGAGCGGCCGGACAGTCTGCTGACGGGACCCGGGAATACGTTCGTATCACCCTGGAAGAAGGCCAAATACAGCCCGCCTCCGCAACAACGGTAGGAGGAAACATAGCGGACGGTATTGCGCTGAAGTTTACGCTGCACACCGACCTTGTGAAATTCGTCAGCTATGAACTTCCCGCAGAGGAATGGAGCGACCCCAGTCAGCCGGAATACGGCTGGCAGCTTGTACCCAACTCCAACACGGCCGATCCGGGTAAGGATGAGCACTGGACGCTCACCGGTTATCGCTATACCGGATACCCGGAAGACAGTTGATGACAAGACAGAGTTATTTTTCAGGAAGGCCGTCCCGCTTATGCAGGGCGGCCTTCCCCATTTAAATTAGTGGTTAGTGGTTAGTGGTTAGTGGGCGAATTTTCACTCACCACTCACCACTCACCGCTAACCACTCATTTCTCCCGTCAGCTGAAGCAGACGGCCATGAAGGGAGAATTGGGCTGA